>NZ_KV814374.1:244620-428565 GCF_001813895.1 Rothia sp. HMSC071C12 | reverse complement strand
GCGTCGGTCGGGTTTACACCGATGGTTGCTTCCGGCAAGGGCGCTACGGTCGGTGCGTCGGTCGGGTTCACGCCAACGGTTGCCTCGGGCAGGGGTGCCACGGTCGGTGCGTCGGTCGGGTTTACACCCACGGTTGCTTCCGGCAAGGGCGCTACGGTGGGTGCGTCGGTGGGGTTCACGCCCACGGTTGCTTCCGGCAGAGGAGCCACCGTCGGAGCATAGGTCGGAACCGCAGAAACCACGGGCTCCTGCGCGAAAAGCTCAAGAGGCTTCTGAGCATCAAACGAGCCGTACTCAGCACCCTGAACGCCAGCCGCCATAGTGCCCGCAATGTACTTGTGAGAGGTATTCAGCGTCGCCGCAACATCCGCCGGGACCTTCACCTCCGTCTCAAAAGCACCGTTGTGAATCTGCGAAGCAGGTACGGTCACCTCAGCCACGAAGCGCATACCCGTCTGAGGAAAACGACCGGGAACCCACACATTCGTATCAGACACCACCACGCGCACACCGTGCGGGGTCGCCTCACCGGTGTAGCCGGTACCGCGCACCTTCAACACAGTCTCACCCTTGGTGTTCAGACGCGGCGAATCCACGTGCAGAACCGGTGCGGCGCTATCCTTCACAACGTCCATGCGCAGAACCTGACCGCCCCCGTAACCATCAACGATGATATTAGCGACGAAGCTGTAGTTCTTCGCCGGGTCAATCAGGCTACCGGGAACGTAATGGGTCGCAGTCGCCGTGCCGTCCTTGAACGGGCCCTCAACGCGCACCGTCTGAATCGGGTTCAGAAACGGGAAACCCCTATGGTTTGCCTCGTGCAATGCCGGGGCGAAAGCGGTAGTTTTCGCGGGCAGTTTCGACGCCTTGAACGTAATCTTGTTCAGACGCAGGGCAGTCTTCAACTCACGAGTATTGGTCTCAACCTTGTAGTTGTAGACCGTAATAACCGGTGGGTTATCCGGATTCGGGGTATTCGCTGCCGCAACAGAAGGCAGAGCGCACAAGCTCAAGGAAGCGGCAAGAAGAACAGAAGCGCCGGCGCTACCGTAGCGGCGGGAACGAGAAGAGTTAGCCATCATGAAGTTCCTTCTACATGGGTGATTGAGTGATCCGCACTCTTCCTGTATCGCGCCAAGTCGAGTGCGTATACGGTACCGCGACATCGCGGTTAATTACACCGTAACACGCACCTAAACGCATAAACCGGACATAAGATAACTCGCCGAAATATTACGTAAAACCAATGCCTACAGGGCGCACAATAGGGCGGATGAATAAGACAAACACGCACAGCGCCGGGTGGAGGATACGGAAATGCTAGGGTAGAAAGATGCCCACGCAGAAGAACCCGCAGAACCGAGTAGAAGCAGCCCAGCCCTCCCCGCCCGCCGAACCCAACGCTACTGAGCACAGCGCTACTGAGCACAGCGCCATCGACAGCACGCACCGCGTCGTGAACGTATGCGCCGTAGCAATCCGCAACCGGGACGGGCTCGTACTCACCGTGCGCAAACAAGGAAGCGACGGGTTCATGATGCCCGGCGGCAAACCCGAACCGGGGGAGACCCCGCTACAGACCGCCTGCCGCGAAGTGAACGAAGAAATCGGGCTCACCCCCGACCCCGCCCGGATGCACCACCGCGGACTCCTGGAAGCGGCGGCACTGAACGAGGCAGGCTTTACGGTACGCGCCGAAACCTACGAATACGCACCCACCGACGAACAACACGAGCTATTGGCTTCACTGGTGCCGCAGGCAGAAATCGCTGAGCTGCGCTGGGTCAACCCCGCCATGAGCAGCCCCTTCGATTCTGCATCGCAGGCACCGCTGAATACCGAGCAGATTTTCCCGCTGCTGGCACGCACCCCGCTACCGTAACCCCCGCCCCTGACGTGCCCCCTGAACCGGCGGGTGGCACACATGAGGTACACAGGTGCATCCGGTACCCTCAACATAGCAGCATCTATCACGGGTAGAACGCATAGAGGCGCTCCACCCCGGAAACCCCCATACACCCCAAGGAGAACCATGAAGAAGACTGACTACAACCTCGCCGTCTACTGCGGGGCACGCTCCGGCAACGACCCGCTCTTCACCACCCGCGCCCAGGAGCTCGGCACCCTCTGCGCCCAGAACAATATTGGCGTGGTGTACGGCGGCGGCCGCACCGGCCTCATGGGCACCGTTGCGGGCGCAACCCTGGACGCCGGCGGCGTAGTTTACGGCGTGGTCACCCACAAGCTGGTTGGCCTGGAGGGCGTGTACCCCGGCCAGACCACCCTCGACATTGTGGACACCATGCACCAGCGCAAAATCGCCATGATTGACAAGGCTGACGCGTTTGTCGCCATGCCCGGCGGCCCTGGCACCCTCGAAGAGTTCTTTGAAGTTTTCAGCTGGCAGTTCCTCGATATTCACTCCAAGCCGGTCGCGCTGCTGAACGTCAACGGCTACTGGGACAAGCTCATCGACGCCATGCACTACATGGCGTCCACCGGCCTGCTCAACGAACGCTACCTGGACGAGCTCATCATCGTCACCACCCCCGAAGAGCTGCTGGAGGCGCTCGCCAAGGACCTGGAGCGCCGCGCCGCCGAAAAGAACGCCGCCGAAAAGAACACTGCCGAATAAAACCAACACTGCATAAAACCAACGCAGAAAACGAGAACGACTATGGCAACCACCCCCAACCAGGCACGCACCCTGTTGCTGACCTTCTTCGGCCCGTTTCCCGGCGTGCCCGTGAACCCCACCGTAGCGCTCGCCGAAGGCGCTCAGCGTCTGCTGACCCGGATGCGCCCGGATTTGAACGTCATCACCCGCGAGCTGCCCGTCAGCTACGACGTTTCCAGCACCGCTCTGCGCACCGCCCTGCAGGATGTGCAGCCCGATGCGCTCATCAGCCTGGGCGTGGCGGTTGGCCGCGACGTGGTCAGCCTCGAACAGGTCGCTATCAACCTGGACTCCGCCGGTATTGAAGATAACGACGGCGACCAGCGCTGCGATGAGCCGATCGCTCCGGGCGGTCAGGAGGCGTACTTCTCCTCCCTTCCGGTGCGCGCCAGCTTTGAGCGTCTGCGTGCGGCGGGGGAGCCGGTCGAGATTTCGTACACCGCCGGAACCTACGTGTGCAACCACGTGTTCTACGAGGGCCAGCGCATCAGCCGCGAACTGGGGCTGAGTATCCCCGCCGGGTTCGTGCACGTGCCCACAACCCGCCCCGACGGCGAAGAGGCCACCGAGGGTGTGGAGCTGACCGCCCACCGCGACGCCGGTGGCGTGGTGTGTGACGAGCAGGGCATCCCGCAGCTGCCCGAATCCACCGTGGTGCGCATTATCGCCGAGATTGCCTCGGACACCCTGCCCGCGGTGGACTAGCAACACGGTATTGAGCTAGAAGATACAACAAAACCGCCGGATAGCCTCCCGACGTGGGAGCCTATCCGGCGGTTTGTGCATCCTACGCCCGCAGGTTATAAAACCCTCGGGGGTATGTTTGAGCTACTACTTGGTGCGGTTCTTCAGGTAGTAGCCGATCAGCGAAGCGGTCGAAGAATCCTGACGAGCCAGAACCTCGCGGTCACCCTCAATAGCGGGAACCAGGTCCAGCGCCAGCTTCTTACCGAGCTCAACACCCCACTGGTCGAAGGAATCGATGCCCCACACAACACCCTGAACGAAGGTGATGTGCTCGTACAGGGCAATCAGGGAGCCCAGAACGCGCGGGGTCAGGCGCGGCGCCATGATGGAGGTGGAGGGGCGGTTACCGCTGAAGATACGTGCGTTGACCACGTGCTCTGCGGTGCCCTCTGCACGAACCTCTTCCTCGGTCTTGCCGAAAGCAAGAGCCTGGGACTGTGCGAAGAAGTTAGCCAGGAACAGCTCGTGAACGTCCTGCTCGCCGTCCTTGGTCGGGTGGACCGGGTTAGCGAATGCCAGGAAGTCCGCGGGAATCAGGCGGGTACCCTGGTGAATCAGCTGGTAGAAAGCGTGCTGGCCGTTGGTGCCGGGCTCGCCCCAGAACACTTCACCGGTTGCGTAGTTGACGAAGGAGCCGTCCGCGCGAACGGACTTGCCGTTGGACTCCATGGTCAGCTGCTGCAGGTATGCGGGGAAGCGGTGCAGGTACTGGTCGTAGGGCAGAACCGCGTGGGTCTCAGCACCGAGGAAGTTCACGTTCCAGATGTTCAGCAGACCCATCAGAACGGGTACGTTCTGAGCCAGGGGAGCGGTGCGGAAGTGCTCATCCATCGCGTGGAAGCCGGCGAGGAATTCAGCGAAAACCTTCGGACCGAAAACGATAGCCAAGGAGGTACCGATCGCGGAGTCTACAGAGTAGCGGCCGCCAACCCAATCCCAGAAGCCGAAAGCGTTCTCGGGGTCAATGCCGAATGCTGCAACCTTATCCAGTGCGGTGGAGACAGCCACGAAGTGCTTAGCCACAGCCTCGGATGCTTCCTTACCTTCCAGAGCGCCAGCCTCAGCCAGTGCGGACAGCAGCCACTCGCGTGCCACGCGCGCGTTGGTGAGGGTTTCGAGGGTGCCGAAAGTCTTGGAGGCGACGATGAACAGGGTGGTCTCGGGGTCCAGGCCGGAGACCTTCTCAGCCACGTCGGTCGGGTCAATGTTGGAGATGAAGCGTGCGGTGATGCCTGCATCAGCGTAGGGCTTGAGAGCCTCGTACACCATGACCGGGCCCAGGTCGGAGCCGCCGATACCGATGTTCACAACGGTCTCGATGCGCTTGCCGGTGATGCCGGTCCACTCGCCGTTGCGCACGCGCTCAGCGAATGCGTAGATCTTCTTCAGCACGGCGTGAACGTCTGCGTCTACGTCCTGACCGTCAACGGTCAGTGCCGGGGTGTAACCCTCGGGGCGGCGCAGCGCGGTGTGCAGTACTGCGCGGTCCTCGGTGACGTTAATGTGCTCGCCGGAGAACATCGCCTCGCGAGCCTGCTCCAGCTTGACCTCTTCAGCGAGCTTGACCAGCAGCTCAACGGTTTCGGAGGTAATCAGGTTCTTGGACAGGTCGACGTGCAGTTCGTCGGCGGTGAAGCTGAGCTTCTGCGCACGTTCCGGGTCAGCGGCAAACCATTCGCGCAGGTTCGGAGTGAGGGACTTGTGGTGAGCGGACAGAGCAGACCACGCGGAGGTGGTCGTGGGGTCAATAGAAGTAGTCATGTTTCCATTCTCTTATTTTCGGGTGCCTATGTCACCTCTTTCGGGGGTGATATGGGACGATACGGCGAAAAAATCGAAACCTGGCACACTGTTGTGGGCCTTGCAACATCAAGATGTAGAGTAAAACCTATGACTTCTTCACCTGAACACACGCCCGCTGACACTCACGCACCGCGCTACCTGCTCATTTCCCGCGAAGGGGAAACCCTCCTCAACAATGACGGAACCCTGCACTACCTGACCGGTAACGATGCTGCCGAGCCGCTGACCGAAGAGGCCATCCTTGCGCGTAGCGTGATTCGCCCCGCCGCCTACGGTGCCGACGCCCAGAAGGATAGTGAAGCAGAGGTGCACGTGCTCTACTGCGAGGACGAAACCCTCGCGCAGGTCGCTACCGACCTGAATAACCCTCGGGTGCGCGCCTCCGCCAGTGGTTTCCGCTACTACCCGGTCCACGAGGATCCGGAAGGCCGCGCCCACTACGCCACCGCCCTGGCACGCCGCGACTACCTCATCGACATGCGCTACTCCGCCTACAGTGGCGAGGAGGCGCCCCTCGGCTCCAAGGGAATCCGCCGCACCGCCTCCGGCGAGATGGTGTTCCCCCGCATTGAGCCCGCTGTGATGGCTCTGGTGACCAGCCGCGACGGCGAGCGCGTGCTGCTGGCGAATAACCGCCAGTGGCACCCCAACCGCTTCGCCCTCATCGCCGGTTTCGTTGACCCCGGCGAAAACCTCGAAGAGGCAATCGCCCGCGAAGTTTACGAAGAAACCGGCCTGCACGCCCTGAGCACCGAGTACCGTATGAGTGATGTGTGGCCTTTCCCGCGTTCGCTCATGATTTGCTACCGGGTGCGCGTGGATGAGAACGAACCTATCATTCATCACGATGGTGAGATTCGTGCCGCCCGCTGGTTCACCGCCGCTGAGCTGCGTGAGGCGATTGCTATTTCGGAGGAGCGCGGCAATAGCGACGAGGACGACCCCGCCAAGCTGGAGTTGCCCGGCACGAACGCCGTTGCCCGCCGCATGATTGATGAGTGGCTCGCAGAAAAGCCCTAGTGATACACTGGTAGCTAAGCCCAACGGAGGGGGGTCCGTTTTGGCGTGCCCGGAAACGTTCTCATTGCAGAGCGGGTCCACTGGCATACACTCAAACCGGCAAACACCCCCAGATACCTATCTGAAGGTACTGCCCCGTGACCCCCGCGCCTTCTAGAGCGCACCCGCTGGCAAGACTATCCCCTAGATTTAAGCGAGAAACTTAACGCATGTCTGAAAACACCGCTTCGCGCCCCGACCTTCGCAATGTGGCCATCGTGGCACACGTTGACCACGGCAAGACCACCATCGTCGACGCGATGCTGCAGCAGACCCACGCCTTCTCTGCCCACGCAGATGTTGAAGACCGAGTCATGGACTCCGGCGACCTCGAAAAGGAAAAGGGCATCACCATTCTGGCGAAGAACACCACCGTGTTCTACAACGGCCCTTCCGCCAACGGTGAGACCATCACCATTAACGTTATTGACACCCCCGGCCACGCCGACTTCGGTGGCGAGGTGGAGCGCGGCCTGTCCATGGTTGACGGCGTTGTGCTGCTCGTGGACGCATCCGAAGGTCCGCTGCCCCAGACCCGCTTCGTGCTGCGTAAGGCACTGGCTGCTAAGCTGCCCGTGATCCTCGTGGTGAACAAGGTTGACCGCCCCGACTCCCGTATCGACGAGGTCGTTGGCGAGTCCATGGACCTGCTGCTTGGCCTGGCATCCGACCTGGCGGACGAGGTTCCCGACCTGGACCTGGACGCTGTGCTGAACGTTCCGGTGGTGTACGCATCCGGTAAGGCTGGTGCTGCATCCCTGAACCAGCCCGCAGACGGCCAGCTGCCCGACAACGACGACCTTGAGCCGCTGTTCAAGACCATCATCGAGCACGTGCCCGCCCCCACCTACAACCCGGACGAGGTTCTGCAGGCACACGTGACCAACCTGGACTCCTCCCCGTTCCTGGGTCGTCTGGCACTGGTCCGTATCTTCAACGGCACCCTGAAGAAGGGCCAGACCGTTGCGTGGGCACGTCACGACGGTGAAATCAAGAACGTCCGCATCTCCGAGCTGCTGGCTACCAAGGCTCTTGAGCGTGTTCCCGCAGAGTCCGCTGGCCCCGGCGAGATTGTCGCAGTGGCTGGTATCGAGGACATCACCATTGGTGAAACCCTGACCGACGCTGAGAACCCCAAGCCCCTGCCGCTGATTAAGGTGGACGATCCCGCGATCTCCATGACCATCGGTATTAACACCTCCCCGCTGGCTGGCCGCGTCAAGGGCGCAAAGGTCACCGCACGTCAGGTGAAGGACCGCCTGGACCGCGAGCTGATCGGTAACGTGTCCATCAAGGTTCTGCCCACCCAGCGTCCGGACGCGTGGGAGGTTCAGGGTCGTGGCGAGCTCGCCCTGGCTATCCTCGTGGAGCAGATGCGCCGCGAAGGCTTCGAACTGACCGTGGGTAAGCCCCAGGTGGTTACCAAGACCATCGACGGCAAGGTCTACGAGCCCATGGAGCACATGATCATTGACGTGCCCGAGGAACACCTGGGTGCTGTCACCCAGCTGATGGCTGCACGTAAGGGCCGCATGGAGAACATGTCGAACCACGGTACCGGTTGGGTCCGTATGGAGTTCGCTGTTCCCGCACGTGGTCTGATTGGTTTCCGTACTCAGTTCCTGACTGAGACCCGCGGTGCCGGTATTTCTTCCTCCTACTCGATTGAGCACGAGCCGTGGGCTGGCGACATTGAGTACCGCACCAACGGTTCGCTGATCGCTGACCGTGCCGGCGTGGTGACCCCCTACGCGATGATCAACCTGCAGGAGCGTGGCACCTTCTTCGTGGAGCCCACCTCTGAGGTGTACGAGGGCATGATCGTTGGTATGAACTCCCGTGCAGACGACATGGAAGTTAACATCACCAAGGAAAAGAAGCTGACCAACATGCGTTCTTCGACCGCGGACAACTTCGAAAACCTGACCCCGCCGAAGAAGCTGACCCTGGAAGAGTGCCTGGAATTCGCTCGCGAAGACGAGTGTGTTGAGGTGACCCCCGAGGCGATTCGTATCCGTAAGGTCATCCTGGATTCCAACGAGCGTGTCCGCGAGTTCCGCCGCCGCGCCCGCGCGAACTAGTACAGCGCGAACTGATAGCGCGTTAGCGACTCACCTGCTGTAGCGGGTGCTGTCGTTGCGTAAGAACCGCCGCTGCCTTCTGAAGAGGAGGTAGCGGCGGCTCTGTTTAAATCTCAGGCGCGTTCGGGAAGTACCGGCGGGGTAGGGCGGAGAGAAGAACAAGGAGAGCGGAGCGCTTCTGCTTTCTGCCTAAAACCGCTTCTGAAAAGCCTGAACACCCCGCGTTGTACATGCGAGTGTGTAAGATAAAATAATGCGCCTGCACGGTGGCGGCACCCGTCCGCGACTCAACGTTTGCTGATCAACGATGTAAATTGCCGGCGCGCTTTGACCGTCCAAGAAACCCAACCCTGCGTATGAGAGGGAAAGCCTGTGTCTGAAACCGAGAACACTCAGCCTGATTCTGCGACCCCCAGCTACCCCACGCAGGGTGAGCGCATCGCCCCCGGCTCGCGCCGTGACCTGCTGCCGAATAACTACGATGCGAAGAAGGCGCGCATCCTGTTTGTGCATGCACACCCGGATGACGAAACCTCCTCGACCGGCGCAACCATGGCGTACTATGCGCAGAAGGGCGCGGAGGTGTACCTGCTGACCGCTACCCGCGGTGAGCTGGGTGAGGTCATCCCCGAGGAGCTGCATCACCTGGAGGTCGGTAAGCCCGGCTGCCGTGATAACGGTGAGGCGCTGGGCGAGTATCGCACCGGTGAGCTTGCCGGCGCTATCAAGGCGCTGGGCGTGAAGAAGCAGTTCTTCCTGGGTCAGGAACCCGCCGTCGCGGAGGGCACGCTGCCGCTGTACCGTGACTCCGGCATGGCGTGGGGCCCGGAGGGTAAGCCCGTCGCCAACCCGGTGGCGGCGGAGGATTCGTTGACCGCGCAGCCGCTGGAACCGCAGGCTCAGGCGCTGGTTGCCGCTATCCGCGCCCTCACCCCGGATGTTCTGGTCAGCTACGATTCGGACGGCGGTTACGGCCACCCCGACCACGTGCGCGTGTACGAGATTGTGCACCGCGCCCTGCAGATTCTTGAAGATGACGAGGACCGCCCGATTCTCACCTGGGGTATTGAGGGCGAGTTCGACGCGGCAGATCAGCGTCTGCAGGCTGCTATTTACGGTGATGGCACCGCCAAGCGCAAGGCAATGGAGGCGCACCGCACCCAGATTACGGTGGTGGACGAGAAGACTTTTGAGTACTCGAATAAGGTGCCGCAGAAGATTTCTGCCGTGGAGACTTTCCGTGTGCTTGACGGTGACCCGACGGCGACCGTGCACCCGAAGCCGCAGGAGGCTGGTCTGGTGGCGGGCGTTCTGACCGGCTCGATTCTGGGTATTTTTGCCGGTATTGCCGGGTCGATCTACCACGCTTGGGTCGTGTATGCAGGGGATACCGCCCTGCCCCTCGGCTTGCTGGTGGCGTACCTGACGGTTTTCTTTACCGCCCTGTGGTGTGCCCTGTCGCTGCGCCGTGGCTACGCAGCGGCGGTCGTGGCTGTTGCAGTGTTCGTGACCGTGTACGTGCTCGGTTACGGTCGCCCCGATTCGCCGTTTGTTTTGGTGAACCCGGGCCATTCGGCGATTGGCCTGTACGGTGCCCTGTGGTGGTTTGGTGCCCCGGTTGCGGCGATGCTGGGCATGCTCGTGTACACGCGCGCTCGCGTGAAGGACGCACAGTATTTCTCGCCGCGTGCGGCGCATCAGCGTGCGCGCGCTAAGAAGTAGCCTGAAGGCTATTACTATGTCATAACCTAAGGGGAGGGGCGTTCCGGTCTGCCGGGACGCCCCTCCTGCTGTTTTTGGGCGCTACACCGCTGCTGTCTTCTGTACCCGCCGGATAGAGGCCCGGCTAGCGGAAAATAGGGAAGAAAATTTATGCGTTATTCGGTGAATTTAGCGGGGTGGAAATAGCGGCGACTTCATCAAAAAATTCATGTGACGAAGATTTCATTTTTGGCTTAATCTATTTTTAAAATCCAGCCGACTAGTCGTAATGCAAATAAATACCAGGTCAGCCTAGCCTAAAAAATACCCCCACAAACCCAATGACCCACTGTCTGATACACCACGAAAATACTGTTAAACAGTCAGCGCGCGATAGACTATACACAGACTTCCCCGCCGGGTACCACCTACTCGGCGGTTTACTCTGTAGATTTTGCCCTGCAGCAGACGACCCGCAGACCGGCGGGCACGGGGCGAACAGCTTCTAGAAAGGCACACCAATGACCTACGTAATCGCGCTTCCCTGCGTGGATGTCAAAGACCGCGCATGCGTTGAAGAATGCCCCGTCGACTGCATCTACGAAGGCGAACGCACCCTGTACATCCACCCGGATGAGTGCGTGGACTGCGGCGCCTGCGAGCCCGTCTGCCCCGTAGAAGCAATCTACTACGAAGACGACGTCCCCGAAGAGTGGAGCGAATACGTCAGCGCCAACGCAGACTTCTTCGACGACCTGGGTTCCCCCGGCGGCGCAGCAAAGCTCGGCCCCACCGGCAAGGACGTGCCCTTCATCGCGGCGTTGCCCCCTCGTGGCGAGTAATCCCTGCGGCGAATAATAGCGACAACCGCATAGACTGACCGCACCCGCTAATGGGTGCCAAGAGCCTCCATCACAGCACCCGGTGCCCACGCACCGTCTAGGCGCTGGAATGGAGGCTCTTGCTGTAGGCACGCCAGCGCACGGACGCTAGACTAAAATGACGAAAACTATTCCCAAGCAACCAGGTGACACAATGACTTACGGCCTGAACCTGCCCGAATACCCCTGGGAGGCACTCGCCCCCTACCGCGCAACCGCGGCCGCCCACCCGGACGGCCCGGTGGACCTGTCCATCGGCACCCCGGTTGACCCGACCCCGCAGAACATTCGCGAGGCACTGGCGGCTGCCTCTGACGCTCCCGGCTACCCGACCACCCACGGCACCCCCGCCCTGCGTGAGGCTATTGCCGAGTGGTTTGCGCGCCGCCGCGGCGTGACCGGTCTGAGCCCGGAGGCGATCATGCCCACGGTCGGTTCGAAGGAGCTCGTGGCGTGGCTGCCGTTCCTGCTGGGTCTGGGCACGGGCGATGTGGTCGTGTACCCGCGCGTTGCGTACCCCACCTACGATATGGGTGCCCGCTTCGCCCGCGCCGAGTCTGTGCCCGCCGATAGCTTGGATGAGCTGGACGCTGACACCCGCAGCCGTGTGAAGCTGATTTGGGTGAACTCCCCGGCGAACCCGAACGGCACGGTCCGTACCGTGGAGCAGCTGCGTGAGATTGTGGCGCAGGCGCGCGAAATCGGTGCCGTGGTGGCATCCGATGAATGCTACGCGGAGCTCGGTTGGGGTGCCTGGGATGAGGCGCGCGGCGGTCAGCCGGTGCCGTCCATCCTGGATCCGCGCGTGTGTGACGGCGACTTCACCGGCCTGTTCGCGGTGTACTCGCTGTCGAAGCAGTCGAACCTCGCCG
Source organism: Rothia sp. HMSC071C12 (assembly GCF_001813895.1). NCBI lineage: Bacteria > Bacillati > Actinomycetota > Actinomycetes > Micrococcales > Micrococcaceae > Rothia > Rothia sp. HMSC071C12. The sequence goes on along the minus strand of NZ_KV814374.1, from coordinate 416,741 downwards.
GTTACCGTGCCGCGTTCATTGCCGGTGCCCCCGAGCTGATGCCGAACCTGATTAATAGCCGCAAGCACGCCGGCATGATTGTGCCCGCACCCGTGCAGGCTGCGATGATGGTTGCGTTGGCTGATGAGGCGCACGTGGCGGCGCAGAAGGACCTGTACCGTGCCCGCCGCGAGGTGCTGGAGGAGGCGATTACCGCCGCCGGTGGCCGCATTGAGGACTCTGAGGCTGGCCTGTACCTGTGGACCACTTTCGGTGAGTCAACCTGGGATTCCATTGGTCGCCTGGCGGAGCTGGGTATTATTGCTGGCCCCGGCGTGTTCTACGGCGAGGACGGCGAAGGCTACGTGCGTATCGCTCTGACCGCTTCTGATGAGGCGGTGGCGAAGGCTGCTGAGCGTCTGAAGGCATCGGCCGCTAAGTAGCCCCGACGGGTCTAACTAGCCCGCATAGCAGAAAGCCCCCGCACCCTCCCGAAAGGGGAGTGCTGGGGCTTTGCCGTATCTGCTGATAATCGTTGGCTGAGGAGCCCGAACGAGAAGGGTTACTTGCGGTCGCCGGGCAGAACGAACATCTGAACGGTCGGCGGGTTCGGGTTATCCAGAGCGTCCGGAATCAGGTTTCGGGTCACCTTTGCGGAGGTGCGCGACGCCAGCCTGTCCGTAATGCCGGTTGCTACAGCCGTCAGCACGAAGTTCACCGTCACGAAGAGTGCCGCCGCCAGAATCAGGGTCTGCAGCACGTTGCCGTCACCGGAACCGATGCGGCGCGCCGAAGCGAGCAGCTCGGGGTAGGAGATGATGTAACCGAGGGCGGTGTCCTTCAGAATCACAACGAACTGGCTGAGCATCGAGGGCATCATCGCGGTGAACGCCTGCGGAAGCAGGATCCGAATCAGCGTCTGGGTCGGGGTCAGACCAATCGCAAGACCCGCCTCGCCCTGACCGCGAGGAAGTTGCTTCACGCCCGAACGCAGTAGCTCAGCAATCACCGAGCCGTTGTACAGGGTCAGACCAATCACCACGGCGATGAAGGGCAGCTGAGCCGGCGGAAGGCCGCTGTACTTGCCCAAGAACAGCCAGAAGAAGATCATCATGATCAGCACCGGCACGGCGCGGAAGAACTCTACCACCACGGTGCCGAACCAGCGGATAACGCGGTACTGGGAGAGTCGAGCAATACCGAAGACCACACCGAACGCAACCGAGGTAACCACCGAAACCGCTGCCGCCGACAGGGTCGAGGCAAGGCCCGGCAGGTAGTAGGAGCTCCAGGCGCGGGCAGTGAACAGGTCAGTCCACTTTTCTGCCTCCAGCTGCCCCTTCTGACCCATCACGGTCAGCACATACACCGCAAATAGTGCAAAAAGGACTACAGCAACAATGTTGAAGATGCGGATACGACGCTGCGCAATAGGACCCGGCTCGTCGAAAAGCACCGAAGAAGTGGCGCGGGTGTCATTACTGATAAAAGGGTTTTTCATCGCTTCACCGCCAGCTTACGGGATGACCAGGTGGTCAACGCACCAATGGGAACAACAATAATGACGAAGCCCATCGCAAACATGATGAAGATAGCGAGCACCATGTTCGCGTCGAACTCAATCATGGATTTCATCAGCCCGGAGGCCTCCGCCACCGACGCGACCGAGGCGACAGTGCTGTTCTTCGTCAACGCAATCAGAGTATTGCCGAGCGGGGTAATGGCGCCGCGTAGAGCCTGAGGGAAAATCACCAGGCGGGCGGTGTCGAAGAAGCCCAGGCCGATAGCGCGTGCCGCCTCAGCCTGCCCCTTCGGCACGGTGTTCACACCCGAACGAATCGCTTCGCAGATAAACGCCGAATGGTAAATCGACAGGGCAATGACCGCGTACACGAAGAAGTTCGTGTCGAAATCGTGCGAGAAGGAGAGCTGGAACTGCGTCCACACACCCAAAATGGCGAAAGTCATCATGATGGTGAGCGGAGTATTACGGACAGTATGCACATAGGCGGTGCCCACCCAGCGCAGGGACGGGACGGGGCTGATGCGCATGAGCGCCAGCACGGTACCGAGAACGAACGAGCCAAGAGCCGCCCAGAAGGTCAGCTGAATATTGGTCATGAAGGCGCCAACCACATCGTACTTGGACAGGAGGGTGCCGAGTTGGTCAAAGAATGACATTCGTGAACCTCTCTAGAGGCCTAGGCACAGGAGGTGCCCAGGTGCGGCGGGTTGGTTTCGGTGTTGTAGTGGTAGCCGGTGCCTTCGGTGTACTTGGTGATGAGCTTCTCCCAGGTACCGTCGGCAACCATCTCGTTGATGGCGTTGTTCACGGCTTCGCACTTGTCGGTGCCCTTGGGCAGACCCACGCCGTAGCGTTCGGTCGTGAAGGGGGAGCCGACCACTTTCAGCTTGCCCTTGTTCGCTTTGGTGGCTGCCAGACCGGCGAGGGTAATGTCGTCGGTGGTGACGGCGTCCACCACGCCGCCGTTGAGGGCGACCACGCAGTCGGAGTAGCTGTTCTGCTTGACCAGGTTCACGTTCTTGGCGAACTTGTCCTGCACCTTCTGGGCGCTGGTGGAGCCGGTGACGGAGCAGAGGTTCTTGCCGTTGAGGTCGTCCGGGCCGTGAATATCGGTGTTGTCGGCACGCACGAGCAGGTCCTGACCTGCGGTGTAGTAGGGGCCTGCGAAGTCCACAGTCTTCTTGCGGCTTTCAGAGATGGAGTAGGTCGCAAAAATCATGTCTACCTGACCGGTGTTGAGCATGTTTTCGCGGTTAGCGGCGGGGGATTCGACGAACTCAATCTGCTCTTCGGAGTAGCCGAGCTTGCCGGCGACGTAGCGTGCCACCTCCACGTCGAAACCGGTGTAGGTGTTGCCGTCCTGGTAACCGAGGCCGGGCTGGTCTACTTTGATGCCGATGCGGATTTTATGGTCGCTGTCTGTGCTGGAGCATCCGGCGAGGACGCCGGTCAGAGCGAGGGATACTGCTGCGGCGAGTGCCGCGAGCCTACGTGAATATTTTTGCATGTCGGTCCCTCTGCTTTAGTGGTTGATGATCTTGGAGAGGAAGTCCTTGGCGCGCTCGCTCTTCGGGTTGGTGAAGAACTCGTCCGGGTGCGCCTCTTCGATGATCTCGCCGTCGGCAAGGAAGACGATGCGGTCTGCCGCCTTGCGGGCAAAACCCATCTCGTGGGTCACCACGATCATGGTCATGCCTTCCCTCGCGAGGGAGACCATAGTGTCGAGCACTTCGTTGACCATCTCGGGGTCGAGCGCGCTGGTGGGTTCGTCGAAGAGCATGACCTTAGGTCTCATGGCGAGTGCACGGGCGATGGCGACGCGCTGCTGCTGACCGCCGGAAAGCTCTGCGGGCATCTTGTGCACCTGGGAATCCACACCGACCTTCGCGAGCAGGTTCATGGCTTCTGCTTCTGCCTCTGACTTGGACATTTTGCGGATTCGGCGGGGCCCAAGGGTTACGTTATCGAGAATGTTCTTGTGGGCGAAGAGGTTGTAGGACTGGAAGACCATGCCGACTTCGGCGCGAAGCTTGGCGAGGGCGCGGCCTTCTTCGGGTAGTTCTTGTCCGTCAATGGTGATGGATCCGCTGGTGATAGTTTCGAGACGGTTGATGGTTCGGCAGAGGGTGGATTTGCCGGAACCGGAGGGGCCGAGGAGGACGACGACCTCACCTTTTCCCACGGAAAGATTGATGTTCTTCAGAACGTGGTTGGTGCCGTAGTACTTGTTGACGTTGGCGATTTCGATGAGGTTTTTCTGCGCTTCGGGAGCTGCCTGTGCGGACATTTTGAACCCTTTCACGTGAGGTGCGTCTATGATGCGGGTTGTCTGTATGCTGAGTTTTCAGCTTACGCCTCAGGCGGTTTCCTGTCTGCAAAATATTCACTTTACTGTGTAAGCAATGTGAATTTTTAAGCATGAATGCATAGTTATAGTATTTTTGACGTAAAAATATGGGTAAAAAACACCCCATCTTCACAAAAGGCTCTGACTAGGGAATATATTCTTCCCTTTCTCTACGCACTCACGAGGTGTCAAACGCCTTTGGGGAGGTAGTCACGACTTGGTAAAAATTTCGAAAAAAGCGCAAAAAAGTGCCCGATAGGTGAGATAACACCTATCGGGCACTCTTCAACACCCCTCACAAGGGGCTAAAACAGCTTAGGCTTCGTAACCGTTGGGGTTGTTCTTCTGCCAGTTCCAGTGGTCGCGAACCATGGTCTTAATGTCGCGGCTAGCGCTCCAACCCAAATCCGCCAGAGCAGAGGAAGGATCAGCGTAAGAGACCGCAACGTCACCGGGGCGACGATCCACAATCTTGTACGGCAGCTCCTTACCGCACGCCTCCTCGAACGCGTGCAGAACCTGCAGAACCGAGTAGCCGTTACCGGTACCCAAGTTCCAGGTGTGCAGGCCGCCGTGCTGGGTAATGTAATCCAGCGCCTTCAGGTGACCGTCAGCCAGGTCAACCACGTGGATGTAGTCGCGCACGCCGGTACCGTCAACGGTCGGGTAGTCGTTACCGAAGACGTTCAGGTGATCGCGGCGACCCACAGCAACCTGCGCGATGAAGGGCACCAGGTTGTTCGGGATACCCGCCGGGTCCTCACCGATACGGCCGGACTCGTGCGCACCAACGGGGTTGAAGTAACGCAGCAGAGCAATGTTCCACTTGGGATCGGAAGCAGCCAGGTCAACCAGCATGTCCTCAATGTGCTCCTTGGTGCGGCCGTAGCAGGACTGTGCGTCCATGTTCATCTTCTCGATCAGAGGCATGGACTCGGGCTCACCGTACACGGTAGCGGAGGAGGAGAACACGATGGAGTGGCAGTCAGCCTCGTCCATTGCGTACAGCAGGTTCAGGGTGCCAGCCACGTTGGTCTGGTAGTACCACAGCGGCTTCTCAGCGGACTCGCCCACAGCCTTCAGGCCCGCAAAGTGAATCACAGCGTCGGGGCGAACCTGCTTGAAGAGAGCCTTCATACCTTCGAGGTCGAGCAGGTCAACCTTGTGGAACTCGGGGGCGCGGCCAGCGAGTTCAGCGACGCGCTTGAGGGACTCCTCGGAAGAGTTCGCGAGGTTATCCATGACGACGACGTCGTGGCCTGCCTTGAGCAGTTCAAGTACAGTGTGGGAGCCGATGTAGCCGGCGCCGCCGGTAACGAGTACCTTCATGATGTCCTTTCGGGCTTTATATATCCGGAAAAAGTGCTCCGGATGGGGGACAAAAGCTGTTGAGCTGTATCTAATGGTACAGCTGTGCATGGGATGTAAGTACTGCGGGACACTGTGCGCTTGTGCACTCTGGTGTGAGCATGTGGGAAGCGTTCTTTAGGTGTGTCGCCACTCGCCTTTGCCCAGCGCCTGAATCCGCGTATTAGCTGATTTCTGAGTCGACCTCTAATCCCACCAGAAATACCACTGGCGGCTCTGGTGAATAAACTCCGTCAGCTGCTCAAAATCCTCAAAAACCTGGAACGGAAGATCGGAACAGAACGCGAACTGCTCGACCGCCAGATTCTTCGCCTCGACCGGGTCGGTGACGGGGCATTCCACCAGAAACTCTAGGCAGTCAGCACCGTCAAGAGCCGCCGGGATGGCACCGTACTTTTCACGCCAATAGTGGGTGAACGCCAGCTGCGTTTCAGCGTCCGGGCAGTCATTCCAGCCGCCAAAGGGCAGGTACGCGGGAATATCGGCGGGGTCATCGGTCGGAATCTGCAGCAGGAGCATCTCGCCTTTCTCCTCCTCATCCGCAAGCTCGTAGCAGAGCAGAGCGGAAAGAGTCGGGGCGTCATCTTCGGGCTCCTCATCGGGCAGAAAATCGGAGCTCATAAACTCGTCAACAAGCTTGTTGAGGTCGAACTCGTCAGGGGCGTCCTCGTGAGTATCTTCGCCGTCACCGGTAACCTTGCGCAGCTGCTGGGCAATGGCGGCGCTGCCGTACTCTTCGGCGGAGGCGGCACCCCGGGCGGTACGGTAACGCTGCAGGATGGCACGAGTGTAGGCGCTCACCTGCTCGGGGGTCAGAGTCTCAACATCGTCAATGATGTCGTGCTCAAGGGACACCGCAATGACCATGCTTTCAAGCACCGTATCGTTCAGGTTCAGGAAGAAGGGGACGAACCCCTGCGCGCGCCCCAGCTTAGCCAGCTCATCGTAACGAGCCATGGCATCAGCTGCCGGGGTACCCGCCGGAATACGCTCGTGCGGGTAGGGGAAAAGGCGCGTAAAGTGCCGGTAGGTTTCGCTTATCGTCGACTCTGACTTAGTCGATTCGGGCATCTGAATTCCTCTCTGAACTGTACAAGTGGTCAGTCATGGCGGGTACGCTGTACCCGGTACTACCAGCCTAGCGAAAGCCCGAGCCGTACGCCCTGAAAACGGTCATCGTAGCCGCCACGGATTCGCGCCCAGCCTGTAAGAGCGGCGGACGAGGGAACACCGGGTGCAGAAAAGGGGCCGGGATGCTTCACACATCCCGACCCCTAAAGCTCATTGGAGAAACCGCACTAGTTCAGGTGCAGCGCCTCGTTCAGCTCCACGGTGTTCTTCGCACGCGGCAGAACCTCAATCGCACCGCTCAGCGAATTACGGCGGAACAGCAGATTCGACACGCCGGACAGCTCCGCAGCCTTCACCACACGCGCCTCCTGACCGGGCAGCAGAACACTCACGCGCGAACCTGCGGTCACGTACAGGCCAGCCTCAACCACGCAGTCATCACCCAGGGCAATACCGATACCGGACTCCGCACCCAGCAGAGAACGCTCACCAATAGACACGCGCTGAGTGCCGCCGCCGGAGAGGGTACCCATCGTGGAGGCGCCGCCACCCACATCCGAGCCGTCGCCCACCACAACACCCTGAGAAATACGGCCCTCAACCATGGAGGTGCCCAGGGTACCTGCGTTGAAGTTCACGAAGCCTTCGTGCATCACGGTCGTGCCGGACGCCAGGTGCGCGCCCAGGCGCAGGCGGTCACCGTCGCCAATGCGCACGCCGGCGGGAACCACGTAATCCACCAGGCGCGGGAACTTATCAATGTGGCTCACGCTCAGGTGGCCCAGCTTGCGCAGACCAATTGCGAGCTTCTGGAACTCGGCGGCAAGTACCGGGCCGTGGTTGGTCCACGCAACATTCGCCAGGGTGCCGAACAGGCCGTCCAGGTTCAGCTCGTTGGGGCGAACCAGAGTGTGGGAGAGCAGGTGCAGACGCAGGTACGCGTCGACCGCGTCTTCGGGTGCCTCATCCAGGTTGATGGATGCGGTACGCACCTCGGTACGGGCGTTGCGCGCCGGGTGCTCGGCGGCCAGTTCCTCCAGCTCGTCCGCGATGGACAGGTCGGGGGTCTGGGTGAGGGAGGGAGCGGGGAACCAGGCATCCAGGACGGTGCCGGCGTGCTCGCCAGAGACAACAACATTGACCAGTGCAACGCCGGAGGCGTAACGGGGAGTGTTTTCAGACATGCCTCCCATTATAGTTTTGGGGGTGAGAGCCCCTTCAAGACCGTCTCATATGCTCGATATGGAAGTTGTGGGCGCGGGTGTGTGTACCGGGGAACCTGTAAGGTGGAAGGATGAGCGTTTCCCCGAATACTTCTGATCGTCACCCGGTCCCGGCACCGCCCCTGAACTTGGACGTGTCCATGCCCGAGCTGACGCGTGCCCTGCTGGATCTTGAGTCGGTTTCTGGTAACGAGCGAACGATTGCTGATGCCGTGCACACGGCGCTGTCGTTCTGCCCGCACCTGCACCTGACCCGTGACGGGGACGCCATTATTGCCCGCACCGAATTCCCGCCTCTGCCCGGCGCTGAGGGGGAGCGCACCCGCATTATTCTTGCCGGTCACCTGGACACCGTGCCCCTGCCCACCGTCGAGGGCTCCCTGGGTACCGTGCCCGCTACGGTGCGTGAAGAAGAGGAAGGCCACAGCGTGCTCTACGGCCGCGGTGCCACCGATATGAAGGGCGGCGTGGCGGTTCAGCTAAAACTCGCCGCCGAACTCACCGCGCAGGACACCGACTACAACCTGACCTACATCTTCTACGACAATGAAGAAGTCGCCAGCGAACTCTCCGGCCTGGCGCGCCTGATCCGCAACCACGGCGAGCTCATCACCGACGCAGACTTCGGCGTGCTGCTCGAACCGACCAACGGCACTATCGAGGGCGGCTGCAACGGCACCATGCGTTTCTTCGTGCGCACCCGTGGCCTTGCCGCTCACTCGGGTCGCGCATGGCGCGGTGAGAACGCGATTCACGCCCTGGCACCGGCGTTGGCGGCGCTCGCCTCCTACGAGCCGAAGACCATCGCGGTGGAGGGCCTGGATTATCGTGAGGGCCTGAATGCGGTGCAGATTTCTGGTGGCGTTGCCGGTAACGTGATTCCCGATGCGGCGGCAATGCACGTGAACTACCGATTCGCCCCGGATAAGACCCTGGATGAGGCTATCGCCCACGTGCGTGAGGTTTTCGCCGGTTACGAGCTGGATTTTGTGGACCTGTCCCCGGCGGCTCGCCCCGGCCTGGACACTCCGCTGGCGGCATCTCTGATTGAGGCGGTGGGCGAGGAGCCCCAGCCCAAGTACGGTTGGACGGATGTGGCTCGCCTGAGCGAGATTGGTATTCCCGCCGTGAACTTTGGGCCCGGTGACGCCCTGCTGGCTCACACCGATAATGAGCATGTGAGCTTTAGCCAGCTGACCCGCTGCCACGCGGATTTGCGTGCCTGGCTGCTCAGCGACCGTGACGAGGATTAGACACAACAGGACTAGTCGCGGCGCTGATTCTGCCGGTGCTGGCGCTACTATTTGAATTTAGGTGACCGTCAGAGGGGTTGACGGTCCTGCATGATATGAGATTGACATGAACTTTCTTCTGATTCTGCTTGCCCTGCTGATTGTGGGCATCGCGGCGCTCTCCGTTGTGGCGCTCGGCGGTGAGCGTGCCGTGCCCGGTGCCGCGTTCTTTAGCGGCGTGGGCCGTGACGGTTTAGGAACTTTCGACCGTGTGGAGGATTTCGGCTTTATCGCTCCTCTCGTCGGTGCACCCGAAGATAACAAGGCACTCGAGAACGCACCCGCCGCTGAGTCTGCTGCTTCGACCGCAGAATCTGCTGATGCTAACGTGACTGCCGCTGAGCCGGTTCGCCGCGGTGCGGTTCCCCTGTCTGATGATGCGGAGAGCACCTTGAGCGCTCACGAGTTCGTGGAGAAGCGGAAGAGCCCGCAGGCTGAGGGGAACTAACGCCCGTGAGTGTTTCGCCTGAACGTAATAGTACTTCCCCCGCGCATTCCCCCGTGCAGGGTGCCGCCACCACCGCCTCCACGAAGGAGCAGGGCGAGTCTTTTGATGAGTTGCTGACCTGGGCGTACACCGCCGCCGGTGAGCGCCTGCACCGGGTGGGGGAGCGTCTGCGTGCCCTGCCCGCGTGGCTGTCGGTACTGCTGATTTACGGCCTGTCCCGCGTGTGGGGTTTCATCGTGTTTGCCGTGGTCGGCCAGCAGCAGCTGCGCAGCCCGTGGGGTCAGCACCTGGATTATTTGTCGTTCATTAGCATCTGGGATGCCGGCTGGTATGAGCAGATCGCGGTACAGGGTTACCCGAGTGAGCTGCCGGTGAATGCGGCGGGTGTGGTTCAGCAGAATCAGTGGGCTTTTTACCCGATTTTCCCGCAGCTTTCCGGTGCTATTAGCCATGCGACGGGCATCGGGTACTACCCGGTGGCGGCGACGGTTGCTCTGATTGCCGGTTTTGCGGCGGCGTGGGTGATTTACCTGCTGTTTGAGGCGTCGTTGAAGGCGACCGGTTTCAAGAGTGAGGAGTCGCCTTCTGCGCTGTCCATGTGGGCTGTGGCGTTGGTGTCGTTCTTGCCGGTGGCGCCGGTGCTTCAGGTTCCGTATGCGGAGTCGCTGAACCTGGTGTTCCTTGCCGGTGCGCTGCTGTGCCTGGTTCAGGGACGCTACGGCCTGCTGGTTCCTGTGGCGGCGTTGGCGTGCCTGTCCCGCCCGGTGGGTGTGCCCCTGGGCGCGGCTGCCGGCCTGTGGTGGTTTGCGTGCTGGGTGCGTTCGAGCCGCCAGTCGGGGATGGGCACGGCGTTTGTGCGCCATCTGGGGCAGCTGTTCAGCGCCTTGGTGGTGTGTGCGTGTGCGCTGGTGTGGCCTGCGATTGCGTGGTGGGCTACGGGCCGTGTGGATGCGTACACCGCCACGGAGACGGCGTGGCGCGGTACCCATTTGGCACCGATCCAGCCGTGGCTTTCGCAGGGGTACCTGTACTTTGGGTATGCGGCTCCGGTGCTGCTGACTCTGCTGATTTTGGGCTTTATTGCTCTGTGTTTGAGCCCCCTGGCGCGTAGGGTTTTGGCGGCTCCGCTGAACCTGTGGTGCCTGAGCTATTTTGCGTATTTGATTCTCTTTTTGAATCCGCAGTCGTCGACGTTCCGCCTGTTGTTGCCGTTGTTTCCGCTGGTGATTGTGGTGGCTGCGGCGAGCCGTTCGCGGGCGTATCGTTGGGCGCTGCTGGTGGCGGGTGCGTGTGCGCAGTGGGGCTGGGTTGGCTGGCTGTGGCATTGGAAGCAGCTCCCCGGCGGTGGAGATTATCCGCCGTAAACCGAATATCGTGACTGGAGACCGCCGGTGCGCTGCCGGCGGTCTTTTGCGTTCGGGAGGCGGGCGTGCCTGCGGCTGGAGCCGCAGCGTTTTAACCCGGCGGTGGAGATTACCCGCCGTAAACCAAATATCGTGACTGGAGACCGCCGGTGTGCTGCCGGCGGTCTTTTGTGTTCGGGAGGCGGGCATGTCTGCGGTTGGAGCCGCAGCGTTTTAACCCGGCGGTGGAGATTACCCGCCGTAAACCGCTGAAGTGGTGTTCTTAGCCGTGGGCGCAATGCCCCTCCGCGGTGCTGTAGCGTACGCCTTCTGCTTGTCCAGAGCTTAAAGACACGTCCAGAAAGCGCCGCGGGTTCGGCGGTGCTGGCTCGGAACTGATAATCTATATTCTGTGTTTGGTATTAGTGGCACCGAGTTGATTATTTTGGCCATCATCACGTTCGTGGTGATTGGCCCCGAACGCATGCCCGAATACGCCCGCCAGATTCGTGAATTCGTCAAGACCGTGCGCCGTATGGCGTTCGACGCGAAGGACGACTTCAAGGAAGCCCTGGGCGAGACGGGCCTGGAAGATATTAACTGGCGCCAGTACGACCCCCGCCAGTACGATCCGCGCGTGATTGTGAAGCAGGCGTTCGCTGAGGATGACGCCGAGCGTGAGCGTGAGGCGAGGGAACGTGAAGAGGCGCTGCTGAAGGAGAAGGAAAAGTCGGAGAGCCGTGCTCTTCCGCGAGGCGCGTACGCCCCCTTCGACGTGGACGCCACCTAAGATTTTGAAACGAAAGAACCCCGCACCGTGATGGTGCGGGGTTCTTTCTGTATCAGCTTCTAGATGCTCAATCTCTAAACGAAGAGCGGCAGGCTCTGACCCGCCCTCGACTCACCGGACTGCAGCAGCTGCGAGGCGATGGACTGAATCTCTTCGGCGGTGGCGGAGTCGGGGTGGCCCCACACGACAGGCATGCCATCGTCGCCGCCGGTACGCAGGTTCACATCCAGCGGGACAGAACCGAGTAGCGGTACCGGGTAGGAGAGCGCCTCCGAAAGACGCTCAGCGAGCACCTGACCGCCGCCAGAACCGAACATGTCGAGCACGGTACCGTCCGGCAGGGTCATGGCAGCCATGTTCTCGACCACGCCCACGACCTTCTGACCGGTCTGCAGGCTCAGGGTGCCGGCACGCTCCGCCACATCCACCGCGGCGTGTTGCGGGGTGGAAATGAGCACCAGCTCCGCATTCGGCAACAGCTGAGCCATGGAGATGGCAATATCGCCGGTGCCGGGAGGCAAATCCAGTAGCAGCACGTCCAGGGCGCCGAAGTGCACATCCATGATGAACTGCTCCAGGGCACGGTGCAGCATGGGGCCGCGCCACGCCACCGGCTCGTTGCCCTTGAGGAACATGCCGATAGAAATCACGCGAATAAAGCCGCCGCTGACCTTCTGCTCACCCCAACGCTGGGCGGGGGCGGGCACGTCCACGGTCGGCGGAAGAATCAGGTCATCCAGGCGGGTCGGGGCGTCGGTAATGCCCAACAGACCGGGGATGGAGAAGCCGTGCACATCCGCGTCAATAATGCCCACCGCAAGCCCGCGCGAAGCGAACGCGGCGGCAAGATTCGCGGTCATGGAGGACTTACCCACGCCGCCCTTACCGGACACCACACCGAACACGCGGGTCAGCGAACCGGGTGCGGTAAACGGGTTGGAACGCTCCGGCTTGAGCATCGAACGCAGGGCGGAACGCTGCTGCGGGTTCATCGCACCCACCTGCAGTTGCACACGGTCGATACCCTCAACGGTGGCGGCGGCGTCACGAACCTGCTGCTCGATGGTGTTCTTCAGCGGGCAACCCTCAATGGTGAGTAGCACCGTGACCTCAGCCCAGTGGCGGCCGGGAATCGGCTCACCGTGCTCATCCAGTTCAGGATGCACGAGTGCAGTCTCCACCATGCCCAGCTCCGTAATGGGGCGGCGCAGTTCGGGATCCTCGACGCGGGCGAGCGCCGCGTAGAGCGCATCCTGCAGGGGCGAATTAGCGGTCACGGGCGCCTCCCTCACGGGTGCGCTCTGCCTGCTGCTGTGCCTGCTGGGATTCGCGGCTCTGAGGCTGGCTCAAATCGCCTCGGTGGGAATCCTGTGGGGAGTCCTTCGCAGGGCGTTCAGCCTTGTCAGGTGCCTGCTCGGTACCGTTCTCCGTGTTATTAGAGTCCGTGCCCTCAGAGTTCTGGCTATCAGAGCCCTGCTCCTCAGCGTCCTTCTCCTCACCCTCGGAGGTATCGATATCGTCGATAGCCTCCTCCAGGTCCTCAATGTCCTCACTGATGTCCTGCAGCTGCTCGGCGTGACGCTCCTGCTCCTGCGCAATGTTCTGCAGTTCCTCAAGAATGTCACGCAGCTCGCTACGGACGAAGTCACGGGTCGCAACCTCACGCAGAGCAATACGCAGCGAAGCAATCTCGCGGGTCAGGTACTGGGTCTCCTCCAGGTTCTGCTGGTCACGCTTACGGTCCTCAGAGGCCACCACGCGGTCGCGGTCATCCTGACGGTTCTGCGCCAACAGCAGCAGGGGAGCAGCGTAAGAAGCCTGCAGGGACAGCATCAGGGTCAGCAGGGTGAAGTTCAGGCTACGCGGGTCGAACTGCATCTCCTCCGGCGCCAGGGAGTTCCACGCCAGCCACACGCCACAGAAAATGGTCATCCACATTAGGAACTGCGGGGTACCCATGTAGCGTGCAAAACCCTCGGTCATGCGGCCGAAAGCGTCCGGGTTGGGGCTCGAGAACAGCTTCGGCTTGCGGGTGCCGGGGGTGCTCAGCTGCGAGTCGCTACGTTGCGGGCGGGAGTCGCCGCGCTCGCGGTTGCGTTCAGCGTACTTCTTCTCCAGGCGGTCCTTGAGGATGCGCGCCTTATCGATGCGGGGGTTCTCTTCGGTACGGTTTGCGTCGCGGCGGTTCGATTCAGGCAAAGCGTCGTCCTACCTTTCGTACGGGAGTTCCATCATCGTAAGTGCGCCAGTCTTCGGGCAGGAGCGCATCGAGCACGTCGTCGATGGTCACTGCGCCTACCAGGCGGTGCGATTCGTTCACAATGGGAACGATGGTCAGGTCATAGGTCGCCAGCACGCGTGCCAGCTCTTCCAAACTTGCCTGGTCAGAGACAGGCTCAGTGTCGGTATCGAGGATGTGACCAATCGGCTCGCTCGGCGGCACACGCAGTAGCTTCTGCATGTGCACCAGACCCAGGTACTTGCCGGTCGGGGTTTCCAAGGGCGGGCGGGTCACCATGACGGCAGCCGCCATCGCCGGCGGGATCTCCTCGGCGCGGATATGCGCGAGCGCCTCCGCAACGGTCGCCTCCGGGGAGAGGATAATCGGCACCGGGTTCATGAGCGAACCGGCGGTACCCTCGTCGTATTCGAGCAGTCGACGCACGTCGTCTGCTTCGTCGGGTTCCATGAGTTCGAGCAGCTTTTCACGCTGGGCGTCGTCCAGTTCGATGAGCAGGTCGGCGGCGTCGTCCGGTTCCATCTCTTCGAGGACCTGCGCGGCACGCTCGTCGTCCAGGTGCGACAGAATCTGCACCTGGTCCTCGGCGGGTAGCTCCTGCAGAACGTCTGCGAGGCGTTCATCCTGCAGCTCGGCGGCGATTTCGACCATGCGCTTATCGCTCATCTCGTGGATGGCGTCCGCAAGGTCGGCGGGCTTGGAGTTCTCGTGGTTCGCCACGAACGCGGTTGCCGCCTGCGGTTCCACGTCGGTGGAGAGCACCGCCTCGTCCCAGTCGACGATGAGGGTCTCCTTGGAACGGCGGCGCCACGTGCTGGAGCCGGAGTTGACGCGGGAAACGAACAGCTCGGTCACGCCCCAGTCGCCGTTGCGGCGCTGCTCAATGGCGACGTCCTCAATGACGGCGTCGCCGCTGCCGTCGAGCAGGCGCACGCGGCGGTCAAAGAGCTCCCCGACGATGAGAGTCTCAGAGTTGCGCTGTTCAAAGCGGCGCAGGTTCACCAGGCCGGTTGAAATGATCTGTGAGGCGTCGATACTTCGCACACGGGTCATGGGCATGAACACGCGTTTCTTGCCGAGCACCTCAACGATGATGCCGACAACAATGGGTTCGGTGCCCTTGGCGGGGCGGGCGCCCGCAATGGATGCGCCCAGGCCACGTTTGAGTACGACGACGTCTCGGAGACGGCCGAGGCGGTCACCGAAGGGGTCAAAAACGTCGAGGCCCAGAAGGCGGGCAATATAAATCTTGCTGGGGGTGCTGAACTTCGAATTGCTCACCTCTCTAGGGTACGCTCCGCCGCAGGGATTCGCACTTTGAGAAGCCTAATTGAACAGGTGTTCGCTACGCCTGTAGAGGAGCTGACTGCCCACCGGGTCCAGGGTTAGGGTGGGCGGTAGAATAGGAGCCATGACTTCTAACCTGCCGAATATTCCCTCGACCCCGCCTTCTTCATATCTGGTCTCGCGCCTGGCGCAGGCTCAGGGCAAGCCCCTGCCCGCCGGTGAAGCGATCGCCTCCTTCGTCCGTCACGATGATGCGCTCGCCGCTTTTGATGTGCTCAGCGAACAGGATTACCCGGTCACGGCACTGTACCTGGTCAATGATGGTATCCGCCAGGTGGAGTACCCGGTACAGCCCGGTTACGGTCGTGCCCTGATTTCTGCGGCGATTCAGGGTGCGGTGATTGGCCTGGTATTTTCGGTGCTGATGACCCTTGCCGGTGACTCTTTTATCTCTGAAGCACTCAAGTACGTGCCGCTGTCGGTTGCCGTGTTTGTGCTGTGGCAGATGTACGTTCTGCGTCGCTCCCATGGGGGTCGCTACCCGATGCGTACCGAGGCGATTCCTTCGCGTACCGTGATGTACGCTCTGCCGGAGTACGCTCAGGATGCGCGCCGCGTGCTGGGTGCGCACCCTCGCTTCTCGGCGGCGGTTGCGGCTGCTCGTGCGGCGGCAGCCCCGGAAGCTTCGCAGGCGCGTGCCGCTCAGAGTACCGTCTCGATGAATGGCGCACCGGTTCCGACCGGCGCCCCGAAGGCACCCTCGTACCGTGCGCAGGCGGGTAGCCAGCCAGCGCCGAACCAGAACCTGCCCGAGCGTGATACTACTGCGCAGAACGCGATGGCTCAGAGCGCGGCGCAGAACATGCCCGCACAGCCCACTCAGCCCACTCAGTCTGCTCAGCCTTCCGAACAGGAACAGGCAAGTACTGACCAGGCGACCGCTCAGAAGTCAGATACGCAGAAGCGCCCGGCACAGCGGTACGGTCTGCGCGTGGACGACCCGGAAGAATACGCGAAGCTGATTCAGCCCAAGCCGCAGCGTCCGACCCCGCGCCCGCAGGGCCTGCACGATAAGTCCTCGCAGGATAAGTCCTCGAAGGACTCCGAATAACCGAACCTGCAACGGCGGTAGCCGCCCACAACGGCGGGAAACAGGCATAGAAGATACGCGAAAGCCCCTCACCGAACGAATGAACTGCGCCCCGAAACTTGGACGCTATAAATACTAGCCGCTATGCAGCTTCCTGCAGGGCCTGATCCCGGTACTCTACCGGAGTCAGGCCCTTAAGCTTCACCTGGCGTCTTGTTGTATTCCAATGCGTAATGTACGCATCGAGGTCAGCTTTGAAACTCTCAAAGGTTAGCCAGTCCTGGCCACGAAAAAACTCGTCCTTAAGATGTCCAAAGACCTGCTCAGTGGCACCATTGTCGATGCAGTTACCTTTGCGTGACATACTCTGGATAAAACCGTTATCAGCAAGCGTGCTGATGTAGAACTCGTGCTGGTACTGCCATCCCATATCTGAGTGCAAAATCGGCTTAGCTCCCTCGGGTTTGGCATCCATGAGTACCTGAAGCATCTCTTGCTGCTGGGCAAGATTAGGGCACATCGAGATCGAGTGGGCAACAATCTCTTTACTGGCAAAATCGTACACCGGAGCAAGATACGCCTTACCAAAGGAAAGCTTAAACTCGGTAACATCGGTACCCAACTTCTGCCAAGGACCGGTCGCCGTGAAGTTGCGACCGATGATGTTCTCAAAACTTTGCCCCGCCTCCCCCTTGTAGGAGTTGTACCTGTGGTAGGGCCTCTGGCGGCGTATACCGCAGCGCAGCCCCATCTGGCGCATCATCTTCAAGACCGTCTTATCGGCGATGCGCACCCCTTCCTCAGCGCGCAGGCACATGGCTATCTGCCTGTGACCGCACCCGTTGGGGGTTCGCGAAAAGATTTGCGCGACCTTGGGACGTAGCTGCACTCTGGTTGGCTGTTGGGGATGAGCCAACGCGTAGTAGTAGCTCGACCTGGCAAGGCCTGCCGCCTCAAGGAGATCGTACAGCTTGTGACCGCGCCCTGAAAGCTCAGCGACCACTAGGGCTTTGTCCCGGTTTGGGAGCGCTTCTGCGCCTTCAGGGCAATCGATTTTTTTAGGTACGCCACCTGCGCCTCAAGCTTGCGCACGCGCTCTTCGAGTTCCTCCTCACGCGTTGGTGGCACCGCCCGTACCGACCCCTTTGGCCTGCCCTTAGGTTTAGGCTTAAGCGCCTGCGCGCCGCCCTGCCGGTACAGCCTGCACCATTGCTTCAACGGTGTCGTGCTTGCAATACCGAAGCGCATCATTGCTTCAGGCTTACTCATCCCACCGTCAACCACGGCCTTCGCTGCGGCGACCTTGGTCTCGTAGTCGTATTTGGTGTGCTTTACTCCCATGGTAAGAAGCCCGTCCTTCCCGATGACGTGGTACATTTTCTGCCACTCTCTCACAGTCGCGGCGGACACACCAAGCCTGCTGGCGGTCAGACGATAGCCACATCCTTTCTCAAACATTTGCGCTGCTTGCTTTCGAAGCAAACGATCGTGTCTCATTCCCAGATTTATAGACATGAAAAGCCTCCTGTTTCTTGGACTTTAATTTTGTTGTCCAAGAAACGGGAGGCAGTTCAGTTGAGGTGCGGGGCTTTTCTGTATGTATGCCGTATGTTTGGTGAAATCGGCTCGACATACTTGTTCCCTTGGTGGGGGAAAGTCTAGGGTGGGCATAACGCCCGGTATTGAAAGGTTATGATGCCCCAAAATAATGAAGTTTTTGATTACAATCCCGAATATGCCAAGCTCTACCAGGGAAATGGCAGCCCGCAGTCTGACGCTGACAACACGGACGATTGGACGCAACATGCGAGCAAGCAACCTTCCGACGAGCAAAGGGCACAAGACGGTAAAAAGGCAGCGAACGTATCCCTGCTTTTCGGCGCCCTCGGCCTCCTATTTTTCTTTCTAGGGTGCTGGTTGTTTGTCCACGATTTTGACAGTGGTGGTCTGCAGATAGTTGTTGTTGCACCGTTGCTGAACGTCCTGGGTATTTGGCAGGGGCGAGTAGCGAAACAGCACGGTGTACCTGCCCTAGCGGGTCGTATTCTCAGCTGGGCGGGTGTAATTTTTGCCCTTCCCTTCGCCATCATCGTCGCATTGTTCTTGATTGCCGTAGCCGGCCGCATATAACGGCGCCCCCGGTAACTCAAAACGGCGTATGCAAAGAGCCCTGTTCCTCGTGTTGAGGTACGAGGCTTTGCTGTATGTATGCCGTATGTTTGGTGGAATCGGCTCGACATGCTTGTTCTCTCGGCGGGGGAGGGTCTAGGGTGAAGTTAACACCCCCCTCGTGCGGAATGTGAAAGGTTGTGGATGCGATGTCGCAGCTACCCCAAAATAACGAAGATTTTGATAACAACCCTGAATACGCCAAGCTCTACCAAGCGGATGACAGCCAACAGCCGGAGACTGACGGCACGGACGACTGGGAGCAACCTGCGAGCGAGCAACCTCCCGCTGTGCAAGGAACACAAGACGGTAAAAGGGCTGCGAACTTCTCCCTGCTTTTCGGCTTCCTCAGCCCGCTGTCTTTCGTTCTAGGGTTTTGGTTGCTTGTCCAGGGTCTTGGAGAAAGTGGTCTGCAGGTAGCTCTCGCCGCGCCGGTGCTGAACATCCTGGGTATCTGGCAGGGGTGGGTAGCGCAGAGGCACGGTGTACCTGCCCTAGCGGGTCGTATTCTCAACTGGCTGGGGCTATGCTTTTTCATCGGTATCGCCGCCCTCTTCATGTATATTGCGAATGCCTTGTCACAAATCAACTGACGACGCCCTCCGGTAACTCAAAACGGCGTATGCAAAGAGCCCCGTTCCTCAATACGAGGAACGGGGCTCTTTGCGCTCCACACGTGGAGCAGAAGCTAAAACGCGGATGGTAAGGGATTTGAACCCTTGAGACGGGGTCACCGCCTACTGGTTTTCAAGACCAGCTCCTTCGGCCGCTCGGACAACCATCCATACGCACCAGAGACCGGCATTTTATGGCAATACCGTGCCGCAGGGCACTACGAGATTATCTCATGCGATAAGCTTTCTGTAAATCGCGCACCAACGATGGTGCTTCCGGCAATGAGGAGGACTCATGAGAGCAATTATTGAGAACAGTCACGGTGGACCTGATGCTCTGACAATCAGCGAAGTACCCGCCCCCGTACCCCGCTCCCACGAAGTTCTCATCCGCGTTCACGCCGCCGGAATCAACCGCGCCGACGCCCTGCAGCGCCGCGGATTCTACCCGCCGCCCGCCGGCGCGAGCGCCATCTACGGCCTCGAAGTAGCCGGCGTCATTGAAGCGGTCGGTGAAGGCGCCTCCGTGGAGAACTGCGGCACCCCCGTCATGGCGCTCCTCGCTGGAGGCGGCTACGCCGACTACGTGACCGTACCGGTCGACCACGTGCTGCCCGTACCCGAACAGCTGAGTTTTGCCGAAGCCGCCGGTATTCCCGAAGTCGCGGCAACCGTCTACTCGAACCTGGTTCTCACCTGTGGTATGAGCATGAACCCCGCCGAAAACCTCAAGGAAGACGGTGAACCCGCGGTGGTGCTCGTGCACGGTGGTACCGGCGGTATCGGTGTGCACGCTATTCAGCTGGCGCTCGCCGTAGGTACCCGCGTGTTTGCAACCGTGGGAACCGAGGAAAAAGCAGAATATGTGCGCTTACTAGGTGCGGAACCCATTATTTATACAGAACATTCGTTCCGTGAAGTTCTGCTGGCTGAAACTGGCGGACGCGGCGCTGACTACATCCTCGACGTCGTGGGCGGAAAGTACCTGGACGACAATCTGCACACCCTCGCCGACGGCGGGCACCTGTGCATTATCGGTCTGATGGGCGGCGCCAAAGCAGAAGTGAACCTGGGGTATATGCTCTCCCGCCGCCTGTCGGTGCACGCTACGAGCCTGCGTACCCGTTCGGATCATCAGAAGGCTGAGATTCTGCGAGGTGTACGCGAACACGTGCTGCCGCTGATTGAATCCGGCAGGATTGGCGTGGGTCTGGACCGTATCTTCGACATGGAGGAGGCGGCTGCCGCCCACGAATACTTCGACTCCGGTCAGCATCGCGGCAAGATTGTGCTGCGCATGGTCTAGAAATCGCTGCGCCCCTGCGGTGCTATTTTAGGCCGGTGCCATTTTAGACTGGCGCTGCGGGGAGCGTCGCGTGAGCGGCGTGAAGAAAATCTGGGTTTGAAATAAACAGTTGACTGCTGACATCTCGTCACCAAAAGAGATTTAGGGTAACCTAAGTATAGGGAGGTTTGCGGGTCGCCGCAGAGCCCATCGCCGGCAGCCTCCACCGACCAACCAACACGGCACACACACCACGCAGAGGAGGGCACATGGGACTTAAAAGCTACCTGCAATCGCGCCGCGACGACGCCGAGCTCGGCAAAGGCATCTGGCGCCGATCCCACGACCGGTTTATTCGCGGCATTGACCGCTTCCACCAGGTCCTCGAACGCCTAGCGGCAACCGATTCGTCCACCTCCATGATTGAGCTCATCG
This sequence comes from Rothia sp. HMSC071C12, assembly GCF_001813895.1. Classification (NCBI taxonomy): domain Bacteria; kingdom Bacillati; phylum Actinomycetota; class Actinomycetes; order Micrococcales; family Micrococcaceae; genus Rothia; species Rothia sp. HMSC071C12. The sequence continues at coordinate 396,236 of NZ_KV814374.1, read as the reverse complement.
TGCCGGACGCAAACGCGCTCGCCGACCTGATTCCGCGCGTGCGTGCAGTCGCTATGGAAGCGCACCGCCTCGCCCCCAGCGACGGCGATATTCCCGCCTCCCCGTTCGGCACCTACTCCGACCTGAACCGCGCCCTCTCCAAAGCGGGTAACGCCGTGGCACTCTGCGCCGAAGCGCTCGCCATGGCACGCTGCTTCGGCAACTGTGCCACCGGATGCGACCGCCAGGTGAGCGTGCACCGTCGCGTGGAAACCGTCATCCAGCACATTGAGGATGCCGAACGTCTGATTCAGCGCGCCCAGAAGGAAGCCGCCGGCGAGCTGACCTTCGACGACGGTATTCCGGTGGGTCGCACCCAACTAGTTGAGGCATAGCGCCGGTTGAGGCATAACACAGGGCCTAAATTGCGGTCAGCAGGCGAGCTAGTTTGATGTGCACTTCAACAGGCGATACGCTTAAAGAGGAGGTGTAGGACACTTCTTATGCGGTTCCGTCACAATGGAGGTGACGACACAATGCGATGGTACGCGCGGAAGAACCGCAGGCTTTTTCCTGCCCCTCTACGGCACAACCCAATGCATATACAATTCACGGAAGAAGTCACACACCATGTTTGAATTCCACCGCAATGAGCGTGCGCGTCAGCTGCGCCCCAGCCTCTCACGCTCCTGGCTCCTCGTGCGCGCCAACTCCTCCGAAGAAGTCTTTGAAGAGGCCTTCGAATCCGAGGCCGACTCCATCATTATCGACCTCGAAGACGGCTGCCCCGCCGAAGAGAAGGACGCCGCTCGCGAACAGGTCGTCCGTATGCTCAACTCCGGCGTCGTCGCATGGGTGCGAATCAACGCCATCACCACCGAACACTGGTGGAAGGACGTCAAGGCCCTCAAGAACGTGAAGGGCCTGCGAGGCGTCATGCTCGCTACCGCAGAGCACGCGACCGACATTGACCGCACCGCAGCCGAGCTGCCCCCCGGAACCCCCATCATCGCGCTGATCGAGTCCGCACTCGGCGTGCACCACTCCATCGAAATTGCGCGCGCAATCGGCACTTTCCGCCTCGCATTCGGCGCAGGCGACTACCGCCGCGACACCGGCTCCTCCGCAACCCCCATGGCGCTCGCCTACGTGCGTTCGCAACTGGTGATTGCCTCCACCCTGGGCGGTCTGCCCGGCCCCATCGACGGCCCGACCCTCGGCGCATACGGCGCTGACCTCTCCAAGGCATGCGGCTACGCGAACGACCACGGCATGACCGGTAAGATCACCCTCGACATTCGCCAGGCTGAGACCATCAACGCGGCATTCTCCCCGAGCGAGCTCGAAATCGAAGAAGCACACCAGATGCTCGACGTGCCCCTCGACGGCCCCCGCGACGGCTCCTACCTGCCGCGCTACCTGCGTGCAAAGAAGGTCAAGGAACTCGCCAAGGTCTACGGCCTGTGGGGCAAGACCGACAGCGACTTCCAGCGCGCATCCAAGTAAGGCGCTGGTCTAAAGTACACACGTAAAAAGCCGCGCATCCGACCCCCGAGCGGGGAACCGGATGCGCGGCTTTTGTCTGCCTGAAACCTCACGAGGCTACAGCCTGGCGGGCTGCTGGTCGGCGGTCTAGTTGCGGGGCGATTTGCCGCCCGTCAGCGCATGAGCGCACACGTACGAAGTCACCAAGGAAATCACAATCGGCACCAGGAACGAGGTGTCATCCTCATACACGGAACGGTAGAAGAACCACACCGCCAGGGAAACCACCAGCGCCAGCACGTACACCAGAGCAAAACGCATCGTGGGGCTCATCGGGCGTGCAGAGCCCGCAGCGGCGCGACCTGCCTGCGCACGGCCACTCTGGCGCTTAGCGGATGCGGATCGAGAAGACATGAGAATCTCCTAAAGTTCGACGGTGACATCTTCGAGAAAACGACAACTCTCAGATGCTAAAAACCGCCGCAACACACCGGAAACCGGCACGCGTTACGGCGGATGTGGAGCCCCCAGTGGGATTCGAACCCACGACCTTTTCTTTACGAGGGAAATGCTCTACCCCTGAGCTATAGAGGCGCATATGCTGCCGTTCTCAACTGCCCGAAAGCAACCGGTGAACAGTGCATACCCCGCAATAGTACCAAAAAGGCGGGGGAGAGGCTAATTACTTTCAACACCGGGCCCGCAGCTCAGGACAGGCGGTAGAGCGGCTATGGCGTGCACTGCATTCACCCCGCAAACCCGCCCGAAGATAGGGAAAGTTCAGGGCAGAGGCATACAATAAACCCAGTACCCACGGCGGCTGGCAGCACCTCACCGCGCCCAACAACCACTGGCACATCGACCACAGAGGTATCAACCACAGGCCAGCCCGCCACCCGTAGAGAGAGGAACCCCCATGACTTCACCCCTCAACCGTCGCACCCTGCTGCTGGGCGTAGTGCCCGCCGCCGCCCTGGGACTGAGCGCATGCGGTTCCAGCTCCTCCCAGCCTTCCGCATCGGCGTCTGCGAGCGGTTCGGCGAGCGCATCTGCAAGCACCGCCGCTACCTCGGCAAGTGCATCCGCGAGCGCTTCGGCATCCGCTGACCCTTCGGGTACTGCTTCGGCAACCGCCGATGACGGCTACGTCGGCTACCGCCTCAACCGCGAAGTACCCGGTGCAGGCACCGCAACCCTGTACACCGACTACCAGTGCCCCTACTGCGCCAAGGCAGAACCCAAGTTCGAAGAAGCCGCCAAGAAGCTTGACGGCATCATGAACGTGACTGTGCGCCACATGCCGCTGAACATGCACGCCAACGCCGTACCCGCCGCGCTCGCCGTAGAAGCCGCAGCAGCTCAGGGTAAGCACGTTGAAATGGCGAACAAGCTCTTCGCCACCCAGAACGACTGGAAGAACATCAAAGAACGCGATAAGCTGCGCACCCTCTTCAACGACTACGCCAAGGAACTGGGCCTGAACGTCGAAGAATTCGACAAGGTCCTACTCGCCTCCGACACCGTCAAGCCCATCCAACGCGACTACGAGCACGCCGTGAAGATCGGTGTGAAGGGCACCCCCACCTTCGCCGTGAACGACAAGGTCGTTGAGGGCCTGGATTCCTCCTCCTCGGTGGATGACCTGGTCAGCACCTTCAAGCGTGAAGCTGGCGTGAAGTAGTGGCACACATTCAGCTCTCCGGCGGTCAGCGCGCCGAAATTCACCCTGACGGGTTCAGCGACCACGGCTACGTCCTCGAAATCGGTGGCGCCGAGCAGTCCCACGTGGACGTGCAGAACCCCGACTACGTGTTCTACGAGTACCTGCGCCGCATCGCAAACGCTGTGGATGCGCTCGCACCCGCCGGCGAACCCATCACCGCCGCGCACCTGGGCGCCGGTGCGCTCACCCTCGTGCGTTACATTCAGGCGACCCGCCCCGGCTCCCGCCAGGTTGCCGTGGATATTGAGCCCGAGCTCATGGGCTTCGTGACGGACCGCCTGCCGCTACCCGCAGGCACCGACTGCCAGCTTGTGGTGGGGGATGCCCGCGAGCAGCTGGCGAACCTGCCCGAACTGCTGGGCGTGCCCGGTTTTGATGCGATCATTCTCGACATCTTCACCGGCATGGACGCACCCGCCCACCTGGCGAACCGCGACTTCTACCGCGAACTCAAGGACGCCCTGAGCGAGCGCGGCATGGTCGCCATCAACGTGGGCGACGACGCGGGTCTGCCCTTCTTCCAGCTGCAGGCAACCGCCATGCTGGAAGTCTTTGACCACGTGTGGTGCCTGTGTGAGAGCTCCATGCTCAGCGGGCAGAACGAAGGCAACCTCGTGCTGGTTGGCACCGCCCGCGAGCTGGACGAGGACACCCAGGACCGGCTGTACGCGATGGGTCCGCATCCGGCGGAAGTGCTCACCACCGATGAGCTCCGCGACCTGCTGGACGAGCTGGCCGAGAGCTAAAACTGAAACATAAAACCGTTGAGGCGGGTACCAACCAGGTACCCGCCTCAACGGTTTTGTATATGGGTTTTCTCTATGCCGCGCGCCGGCAGAATCTTGGTTTTATTCGGGTAGCGGCACGGGAACGGGGTCCTCACCGTCATCCTTCTGTTTGGGGGAATCGCCCTTCGTGGTGGTGAGCGTAATACCCACACTCGCCGTCATCAGCAGACAGATTGCCACCCAACGAATCGGGCCGGTCTCCTGATCCAGCAACGCCCAACCGGCAATCGCCGCAATCGCCGGTTCCATGCTCATCAGCACACTAAACACCTGCTGCGGCAGGTTACGCAGAGCCATCAGCTCCGCGCTATAGGGAATCACCGAAGCGAACATCGCGGTACCAAAAATCATGAGGAGCAGCATCGGATCCTGCGCCGCATTCCACATCGGCTGAGGAGCCGGAACAACCGCTGCCACCGGGGCAATGAATGCGGCACCAACAAGCATCGCAACCGCCAGACCGCTCGCACCCGGAACCAGGGCACCCACCTTCGCGCTCGAGCGAATATACAGCGCCCAGAACACGCCAGCAATCAGCGCGAACGTCAGACCCAGGTAGTCGGTATCCTTACCGACCGCCGCCTCATAGCCGAGCACCAGCATGCCCGCCAGAGCGCAGAGCACCCATACCGCGTCGCGGAGCCTGCGCGTCAGCATGGACGCCAACGCCAGCGGGCCCAAGAACTCCACCGCAACCGCCAAACCAATCGGGATGCGGTCAATCGCGCAATAGAAGAAGCCGTTCATCAGACCGAACGTCATACCGAAAATGATGACGGCATGCCACTGCTCCTTCGACCACGACAGCGCACCCGGCGGCATTTCGCCGCCGCGGCGGGTATGCCAACGCGCCGCCAACCACACGGCGCTACCCACCACAATGGAAGCAATCGCCAGGCGGCTGACACTAATAGCCAGAGCGCCAAACAGCGGGAAAAGAGTAATCGCGAACGCGGCACCGAACTGCAGCGATGAGCAGGACATCAGCACAAACATAATGCCCAGTGCGGGGCGTTGAGATGAAGTATGCGGCATGATTCTCCTTCCTGCGCCTCACAAGGCGGTACTTCTCCACGTGTGCATGCTGTGCCGCTACGGGGCAGAACGAACGCTCCAATAGCGCCGTTTAAAGAGCGCGCCCCCCGGGCAACACGAGATACTATCCTACTCGTTACCCGGGGGGGGGCTAGAAGCCGTTGACACGGCTACAGTTCAGTAGATTAGAGGCCCTTCGCCTCACGGTCAGCCTTAATCTGTTCAGCCGACGGAATCGTAATAGAGTTAGTCGCCATCTGCGCAATATCCACCGCGTGCGCATCCACCGCACCCGGCAGGTAATGGTCCGCATCCTCCAGCGTGCCGTCCTCCTGCGCCTTCTTCTGCGCACGAGCGTGAGAAATCGAAATACCGATACTCGCCGCCACCAGCAGAGCAATAGCAACCCAACGAACCAGGCCGGTAGCTTCACCAAGCATCACAATACCCACAGCCGCCGCAATCGCAGGCTCCAGGGACAGCACCACGCTATAAATGTGCGCGGGCAGCAGACGCAGCGAAGAAACCTCACCCAGCGCCGGCAGGGCAGAAGCCAGCAGACCCATCAGGCAGCCAATAGCCAGCAGGTGCACATCCTGGGTGACCTTCAACAGGTTATTGCCGCTTATCAGGAACGGGAACGGCAGAACCAGCAGGGTAGAGACAACGTTACCCACGACCATGCCGCCCATACCCGGAATCAGAGCGCCAACCTTCTCAGTCGCCAGAATATAGGCGGCACGAGAAATAGCGGTCAGGATTGCGAAAACCACACCCATCAACGCGAAATCTTCAGGCTTCGCCTGGGACTCAGCAGTCAGAATCGCCATGCCCGTAAATGACAGAGCAATCCACACCAGGTCCAGCTTACGGCGCGACATAACCGTCGCCAGCACCAGCGGACCCATAAACTCAATAGCCACCGCAATTGCTAGCGGAACCTGCTCAATAGCCACATAGAAGAAGGCATTCGCACCGGTCAGGGCGACACCGAGGACAATGACCGCCATCCACTGCTGACGGGTCCACGAACGAATCTGCGGGCGGAAGAACACCCACAGCAGGATAGAAGATGTCAGCAGGCGCAGAGCGACCACGCCCCAGGGGCCCAAATCGCCCATGAGCTGCTTGGCAAGAGCCGCACCGAACTGCGCCGAAATAATCGCGCCGGTCGCGTACGCAACACCCAGCCCCTGAGTCGCCAGGGGAGAACGCGCAGCATTGGGCGTATGGGTGGAAGAAGTCATAGTATTCCTTAGGATTCAGAAGAGGTATTAGCCGCTATCTGTCATCAGGCGCAACCCGAATCTCCGTGAAGCAGGTCACGCACTATGCAAACAATGAATAGTGTGTAATCTACGACAATTTTACGCGCTTTAAAATTGGGCGCAAATAAAGACCAAAACACCCTAACAAGCGATCAAAAACCTCCACGCCCTCGGTGAAATTTCACCCCCCCAAACCCCACCACAGGCCCCATATTCAGGAAAAATTCACCAAGCCGTGATTTACTGAGAGCATGCTTGACCCGAAGAAGTCTCTATTCGATGAAGACGGCAACCCCCGTCCCGCACTGACCACCACCCTCGACAACGTACTGCGCATGCAACGACCGCTCGCGCTGTCCATCGTCAAAAAACTGCGTGAAGCACACCCCGACGAAACCCCCGAACAAATCCACAAGCGCCTCGACCGCACCTACCTGCGTGACATCACCGCCATCGGCGGCGTCACCGGCGCATCCGCATTCGTGCCCGGCGTCGGCACCGTCACCTCCATGAGCCTGTCCGCGCTCGCAGTCGGCGGCTACCTCGAACGCACCGCACTCTACGCCCAGGCAGTCGCAGAACTGCACGGCGTGCACGTACACGACGCCGAAACCGCCCGTTCCATGGTCATGGCAATCATGCTCGGCGAAGAAGGCTCCCAGCTCATGAACACCGTGCTGCTGCAGACCGGTAAGGCAGGCGGCATCTCCAACAAGTGGGGCATGCTGCTCGGCAACTCCTCCAGCGGCAAGATGTTCAGCGTCGAACGTACCATCCGAAACATGTTCATCCGCCGCTTCCTCACCCGCCAGACCGGTGCACTGCTCGGCCGTGCCCTGCCCTTCGGCGTGGGCGCAGTCGTTGGCGGTGGCGCGAACCTGACCCTCGGCAAGGACGTCGTGCGCAACACCCGCCGAGCCTTCGGCGACGCGCCCGCCTACTTCCCCGCAGAGCTCATGATTACCCCGCGTGCACCGCGCGTACAGGGCGGCGAAGGTTCGGACGGCTCCTCCGGCGTGGCTGGCTCCCTGCTCAAGGGCGTCAAGGACGCAGGTAAGGCTGTAGGCAAGGTCTTCACCCGCGACAAGGGCAACGACACCGAAACCGGTCACCACCGCATGCTCGGCCGCTAAAATCCTCGCCGGTCATAAAACCGGAACATAGCGAAGACCCAACACGCTAAAGACCCCGAATCCCTGAATGCAGGGACCCGGGGTCTTTTGTTTATATCTTTGCTACGGACTAAGCGTTCTTCGCATGGTCCAGCAGCTGAGCCGCAATACCGTTATAGGTGTGCGGAGTCAGAGCCGACAGACGCGCCTCAGCCTTGGGGGAGAGGCCCAGAGTGGCCACGAACTCCTTCAGACGAGCGGCATCCACGCGGTGACCGCGAGTCAGCTCCTTCAGACGCTCGTACGGGTTCTCCATGCCGGGAACACCCGCGATAGCCTCAGCGCGCATCACCATCTGGATCGCCTCAGCCAGAACCTCCCAGTTCGCATCCAGATCAGCGGAAATAACCTCGGTCGCAATATCCAGACGCTCAAGGCCCTTCACCACATTGGAGATAGCCAGCACCGAGTGACCAAACGCCACACCAATATTGCGCTGCGCCGAGGAGTCAGTCAGGTCACGCTGCCAACGAGAAGTCACCAGGGTCGAACCCAGCGAATCCAGCAGAGCGTTAGAGAGCTCCAGGTTAGCCTCCGCATTCTCAAAGCGAATCGGGTTCACCTTGTGCGGCATAGTCGACGAACCGGTCGCACCAGCCACCGGAATCTGACGGAAGAAACCAATCGAAATGTAGCTCCACACATCGGTGCAGAGGTTGTGCAGCACACGGTTGAAGTGCGCGATATCCGAGTACAGCTCGGCCTGCCAGTCGTGCGACTCAATCTGGGTGGTCAGCGGGTTCCAGGTCAGGCCCAGGTGCTCCACAAAACCACGAGAAACAGCCTGCCAATCAGCGTCAGGAACCGACGCATAGTGAGCAGCGTAAGTGCCGGTCGCACCATTAATCTTGCCGAGGAACTCGGTAGCAGCAGCGTGCTTCACCTGACGCTTCAGACGGTAGGCGAGAACACCCAACTCCTTACCCAGGGTGGAGGGAGTTGCAGGCTGACCGTGAGTGCGGCACAGCATCGGCACGTCGCGGCCTTCCTCAGCCAGCTTCAGCAGAACCTCAATCAGGTTCTCAGCAGCCGGAACCCACACGTTCTCAACAGCATCCTTGATGCCCAACGCGTAGGCGAGGTTGTTAATGTCCTCAGAAGTGCAGCCGAAGTGAACCAGCGGCACCAGGTGACCCAGGCCCAGGCCCTCCAGGCGGCGGCCAATGTAGTACTCGACCGCCTTCACATCGTGAACGGTGACTGCCTCAATCTCAGCCAGCTCCGCCACAGAATCAGCGTTGAAATCGGTCACGATGGCGCGCAGGCCCTTCTTCTGCTCCTCGCTCAGCGGGGACAGACCCGGCAGCACCTCGTGCTCGCACAGGTAAATGAACCACTCAACCTCAACGTGGATGCGGTCGCGGTTCAGCGCCGCCTCAGAGAGGTAGTTGGTCAGGGGCGCGGTCACGGAAGCGTAGCGTCCGTCCAGGGGGCCCAGCGCAAGTTCGCCGGTGCCCAGGTCAATACGGCCAGAAGGCAAGAAGGTGTTATTGGTGTGAGACATAGCTCTATTTTTGCATGAATTCGCTGAAAAAAAGAGGCGGGAAGAGCATATGGACGTGGCGGGCGGCTTGGTTAGTTACAGAAATATGACAAAACGAGGTGCTGCGGAAGGGGTATTTTTCGGGTCTTGAGGGGTCAAAACGTGCGAATTTTTCGAAGCAAGCCTGAGTTATCCACAGGTTGGCGTACTCAGCCTGCACGGTCACCGCGGCAGATTTAGCCTAAAACAAACCCAAACACAGGACAGAAACAGGCGCACAAACAACCAGTCCAACCACCGAAAGGACGCCCCGTGAACACAATCGTCGACACCGCACCACCTCACGCACCCCAACTGCCCAGAATCGAACCAACCGATATCCTCCGCGCAGCAGGACACATGGGCATCGGCACCGCCGCCGGCCACGCCCTCGCCGAACAGCTCATGGCGGCTGCCACCCTCGCCCGCGCCAAAGGGGCAGAACTCGCCCACAGGATGCGCACCGAAGCCCAAGAAATCCGCACCGCACACCAACGCGCCAACGAACTCAACGGCGACCGCTGGGCATCCGAAGCCGGACGCGCCTATCGGCGACAACTCGAAGAACATCGCGAAAAAATCCGCAACCAAGCCGAACAAGCCGAAGGCACCGCCGCCATGATCGCCGCCGCCGGTGAAGAACTCGCCAACGACCTCACCGCCAAAGCACAGGTAATCAAAGCCGCCGCCTCCGCCGTAGATAACCTACTCGGCAAACTCGCCGACGGCGCCGCCGACGCCCTCGAAAAACTCAACCCCGGCGAAATCATCGCCCGCTCAGGCGTGCAAAAAGCCCAGTCAACGCTCGATTCACTCATGCACGTGAATCTGCCCGACGGGCTGAGCTCGCTCATCCGAACCCACTAACCTCACCCTAGGAGACACCATGATTACCGGCCCCACCGTTGCACCCATCGGTGACCTCGCCGGGCCCGTAGACCCCACTGGGCCTGGAGTGCTTACTGGGGGTACCATCAGCGTTACCCTCGAAGAAATGCCCGCCATCGCCGACGGCCTCGACACCGTCAGCCGCACCTGCGCCGACCGCACCATGCCCATTCTCGGCATCGCCACCGAGACTCGGCTCTTCCTCGGCATCAACGGACGCGCCCAGCAGGCTGCCGCTATTTGCGCCGTCCTTGCCGCAGACCTCGGTATGAGTGCCGCAAAGTTCGGCGCCACCGCAGCCGCCGTCCGCGCCGCCCACAGCTCCTACCTGCAGACCGAAAACACCGTCGCAGGCTGGTTTGAGTTCGCAGGTAAGACACACGGTGGAAAGCTACCCGACGGGCGCAGTAGCCAAGACTATATCCGCGGACTTATCGCAAGAGGATACGGAAATGTCACCTATTTTGTGAAGCTCACCATTCCCGAGCTTGGGTATTTCGCGGCCTCTCGGACATTGCCTTTTTCGCCTCTAACCGCTCTCGCCCTCTTCGGCGCAGCCGCCTACTTTGATGCCAAATGGAACCCCGAGATTGCGCGCCCGCGTATTGCTAGCAGATTCTCCGCTATGACGGGACTGCCCCAGGAATTCATTGAGAAAGTACTGGAAAAGAATGGAGTTGGCATTGTAGGTCCTCTTCATGGCCCGGAGGCCGATAAGAGGGCGTATAGCGTGTCTACCACCTCAGCTGAAAAATACGGTGTTGCTGCACATCGTGGCGAGAAAAGCCAGCTCTCTGTAGGCGCCAGTTCGGATCGCTTGCAGGCAGCTGCCAAAGCACAGGACCAGGAGTTCGAACGTTCCCAGCAAGATGCGAGTAGGGGCGAGCGCGGTGCCGTGCTCGTCACCGTCATGTACGAAGCAGGACACGAAGGCGACCCAGCCCATGCACTGTATGTGGTGAGTATTCCGGGTACTAACTTTAATTCCTGGGGTGGTTCTCCCATTGATCCGGCAGGCGCTATGCGTGAAACGTTAGGTGAAGATACCACGAGGAACCCGGCCTACCAGATGGTTCTGCAAGCTCTACGTGATGCCGGAGCACCTCAGGGTGCACGCGTGTACATGGAGGGTTTCAGCCAGGGAGCCATGATTGCCTACAACATGGCTAATAGCCTCGAGGTTGCCAAGGAAATTAATATTGTGGGCATCTACGCTCAAGGTACTCCGCTGCGAGGCTTGCCTGCCAAACGCCGTGGTTTCGCCGTGGACTATGTAGAAGGTGAAGGCGATATTGTTCCGGATAGTGCACTGAGGGATGAGGGAGGCTGGCGTCCTGACGGCCGTGATACAGCAATCACCGTCCAGAATCCTGAACATGATGGTGGAAAATACCGAGAAGCTCTAGAACGCGAAGGATATAGTGGAGCGGTATTTGGCGGTATGCGTGCGGCAATGGACGGCAAAGAGTATGTGCTGGGGGAGCAGAAGGTTACCTCGGGCTCTGCCATGCCAGACGGATACAGCTCAGCTGAGCGAAAGGGCGTAACGCTCGCGCGTCTCGGAACTTACATAGACCGAGCCCATAAATCTGGAGTTAAGTTTGACGAGAAGGGCATAGACGAAGCGATTGAGCAAGGAACGGGCGGTAAGGTTAAAGGCCTTCAAGATATTAGAAATCGGGTGGAACGGGTACAACAAACAGCAGAATATGCAGGGGAGAAGTTCAACAAGACATTTCCCGCCGTCATCGAGGGCGTCCAAAAGACCATCCCTCACCCCGAGCCGACTCCGCAGGAATCTCAGAACCCGCAGCCTGCATGGCCCGAAACCCCCATGCCGCAGATGCCCAAGGTGCCCCTCCTGCAGGGATACAACCCGCAGAATATTCCGCCCGCCATCAATATGCCGAGCGACCTGAGCCGCCCCGAGCCTGCCCCCATCAAGATGCCCGGGGACCTGAGTCGTCCGGAGCCTGCCCCCATCAAGATGCCCGCCCGAATCGAGGCAGAAGGGCAGCTGCCCCCTGCAAGTCTGATTCCGCCGGACATTCTGCCCAAACCTGCAGATCTGCATACGCACATCGAAAAGGTTGTTACTCAGCCAATCATCGATCAGCTGCAACTCCCTAACGCGGGTTCTGTGCTCAAGAATCCTCCAATCTTCGGAGCCGGGCAAGGCGGAGACTACGACGGCGTTGAGTCGCTCATTCCCGCCTTGCCGAATCTGAAGCCGGCGCCTATGCTCCCGCCCAAGAGCATTGACCCCGGGTTCCTCGCACCAACTCCACCCGAGAACATCGACCCTGGGTTCCGCGCCCCAGGCCCTCCCGAGGACCTGAACCCCCTCGAAGAGCGTGAACCCCTGATGGCCTAAACACCGAGTCTAAAAGCACCAATCTCAAGGACTCGGTATCTCAAAGACTCGGTGGAGGGTGGAGGGGCGAGTAGAGTAGAGAAGAGAAAAGGAGGGGCGCCACCGGGAACAACCCCGGCGGCGCCCCTCCATCTTTGCGTACAGTTTTTACATGCAGCCTTTGCGTACAGCGCTCGCGGTCAGTATCTGTTGCCTGCACAGTTACAGCTTGCTCGCGACCTGCTCTCCAGGTGAGAAGCGTTAGCCTCCGAGCCGCCCGCAGGCACATACTGGAACCATGAGCCAGTCAGCTGAACACGCCAACATCCCGGTCCGCCCCGTCTTCAACACTCTGCCCAGCTACGCGGCAGGCAAGCCGCCCGCACCCGTTGAAGGCCTCACCCAGTACAAGCTCTCCTCAAACGAGAACCCGCTAGGCCCCGTACCCGAGGTTGCGCGCGTCCTCGCAGAATTTGCGACCGCACACCGCTACCCCGACCCACTCTCCACCGCCCTGCGCCACAAGCTTTCCGCACGACTGGGCGTGGACGCTGACGACATCGTCACCGGTGCCGGAAGCCTCGGCGCGCTCAACCAAATCCTCAAAACCTTCGCCGGCGTAAATGCCGACGGCGTGCAGGACGAAGTCATCTACGCCTGGCGCTCCTTCGAGGCATACCCGATCCTCGTCGGCATTATGGGCGCTCGCAGTGTGCAGGTGCCGAACCTGCCCGACGGCTCACACGACCTGGACGCTATGGTGGCAGCCATCACCGACCGCACCCGCCTAATCCTGGTCTGCACCCCCAACAACCCGACCGGCCCCGCCGTCACCGAAAGTCAGATCCGTGCGTTCCTGGAGAAGGTGCCCGCCCACATCCCCGTGGTCATTGATGAGGCGTACTTCGAGTTCTGCGCCGCCTCCACCGTGCCGGACAGTGAAGAAGCCCCGCTGAACGGCATGGATATCTACCGCGACTACGAGAACGTCATCATTCTGCGCACCTTCTCCAAGGCGCAGGGCCTGGCGGGTCTGCGCGTGGGCTACTCGATTTCGCATCCGCAGATTACGCAGCACCTGCGCGTGGCGGCAACCCCGTTCGCCGTGACGGCGCTGGCTGAGGCGGCGGCTATCGCCTCCATCGAGCATGAGGGTGCGGTGATGGAGCGTGTGAGCCACCTGGTCGCTGAGCGTGAGCGCGTGACCGCTCGACTGCGGGAGCTGGGCTACGATTTCCCGAGCACTTACGCGAACTTTGTGTGGCTGCCCCTGGGGGAGCGCACGGGTGAGTTTGTGCAGCTGATGGCTGAGCATGCCCTGTCGGTGCGTGCGTTCGGTACCGAGGGTGTTCGCGTGAGCATTGGCGAGGTGGAGGCGAATGACCGTTTCCTCTCGCTCTGTGAGGTCTTCGCGAAGGGGCTCTAGAGCATCTTGTGAAGGGGTGGGGGTACCCGCTCGGCCCTAATTGAACAATGTACTATTTTCCCTTGTCGAGGTTCGTTTGGGCTTTTCAACTGGTTCTCGCGTGGGAAAAATGATGGCTCAAAAAAGCTCCCAAGAGCTAAAATAAACCTCCCGTATATTCTCAAAAAAGAATATACGGGAGGTTTAATTTAATGATGTTCAAATAGTGAATGACAGGGCACAATACACTGCGTTATCAGCGTAACTGCCGCGAGATAAAGCCGAAAAGAGTAGACTGGTAACTATATATGCCCAGACCCTCACAGGCTTGCCGGAACACCTCAAACCCTGCACCATCAGGTGAAAGTTGAGACTAAAACCCAAGCCGCTGAGGGCCAAGCCCTCGTCACGTGTGGAGGTTAGATGCACGAGAACGACAAGTACCCCGGAGTGCCCGAACGCATCCAGCTCATGGATGAAAACGGCACCGTACACGAACACCCCACCTACAGCCGGTACATCGAAGACGTCAACGCAGACACCCTGCGCGAGGCATACCGCCTCATGTACACCACCCGCCGATTCGACGACGAGGCAACCGCCCTGCAGCGCCAGGGTCAGCTCGCCCTCTGGGTGCCCAGCCGAGGCCAGGAAGCCGCACAGGTCGGCTCCGCACTCGCCTACGCACCCAACGACTACATCTTTCCCTCCTATCGTGAGCACGCCGTCGCCCTGACGCGTGGCGTGGACTTCCGCGACCTGATCACCATCTTCCGCGGCTCCACCACCCACGGCTGGGACATGAAGGCACACAACTTCCACACCTACACCAAGGTGCTTGCCGCCCAGACCCTGCACGCAGTCGGCTACGCCATGGGTCTGAACTTCGACGCCGACATCGAGGCTGAAACCGGCACCCGCCGCACCGGTCAGGGCCAGGCAACCGACCCCGCCGAGGACACCCAGAAGCCCGCCGTGGCGGTCTACTTCGGTGACGGCTCCTCCACCGAGGGTGATGCGCACGAGTCCATGGTTTTTGCCGCCTCCTATAACGCGCCGGTGCTCTTCTTCGTGCAGAACAACCGCTGGGCTATCTCGGTGCCCTTCGAGGTGCAGTCCCGCGTTCCGGTGTCCACCCGCGCCGCAGGCTACGGCTTCGAGGGTATTCGCGTGGACGGCAACGACGTTCTCGCCGTGCTCGCCGCAACCCGCTACGCCATGGAGAAGATCCGCGCCGGTGAAGGCCCCGTGCTGATTGAAGCTGAAACCTACCGCCTCGGCCCGCACACCACCGCGGATGACCCCACCAAGTACCGCACCGATGCCGACCTGGAAGGTCCCCTGCGCCGCGACCCCATGCTGCGTCTTGAGAAGTACCTGCGCGAGCAGGGCTACGCCGACGATGCTTTCTTTGAAGAGGTTGCAGAATCCGCACAGCAGGTCGCGAACGGCGTGCGTGAGGCAGTGCTGAACTCCGAGGTTGCCGACTTTGAGTATTTCTTCGACCGCGTCTACGTGCAGGAACACCAGCAGGTGGAAGACGACCGCGAGTTCTACCGTAACTACGTTGCAGGCTTTGAAGAGGAGTAAGCATGAGCGAGAAAATTGAACGTTTGACCCTCGCCAAGGCGATTACCCGCGGCCTGGAAGACGCCATGGAAGCCGACCGCACCGTCGTCATGCTCGGTGAGGATATCGGCAAGCTCGGCGGCGTGTACCGTGTGACCGAGGGCCTGCAGTCGCGCTTCGGCAACCGCCGCGTCATGGATGCGCCCCTGGGTGAGTCCGGCATTATCGGCACCTCCATCGGTATGGCGCTGCGTGGCTACCGACCCGTGCCGGAGATTCAGTTCGACGGCTTCGTGTTCCCCGCCTACAACCAAATCACGAGCCAGCTGGCGAAGATCCACAACCGCACCGATAAGCAGTACACGGTGCCGGTGACCATCCGCATTCCGTACGGTGGCGTGATTGGTTCGGTGGAGCACCACTCCGAGTCCCCGGAGGCGCTGTTCGCCCACACCGCGGGTCTGCGTATTGTGACCCCCTCGACCCCGCACGAGGCGTACTGGATGACCCGAAAGGCGATTGAGTGCCCCGACCCGGTCATTATTTTTGAGCCGAAGCGCCGCTACTGGCTCAAGGGTGAAGTGGACTTTAGCGACACTTCCTTTGATCCGTTTAGCGCCCAGGTGGTGCGTGAGGGTACGGACGCGACCATCGTTGCGTACGGTCCGCTGGTGCCGGTTGCTCTGGCTGCGGCAGAGGCTGCCGTGGAGGATGGCCGCTCGATTGAGGTCATTGACCTGCGCTCGATTTCACCGCTGGACGTGCCGACCGTTGCTGCTTCGGTGGCAAAGACTGGCCGCCTGATTGTCGCGCACGAGGCGCCGACCTTCGGCGGTATGGGTGGTGAGCTGGCTGCGGCGATTACGGAGCGTTGCTTCTACAGCCTGCAGGCGCCGGTGATTCGCGTTGGCGGCTACTACATGCCGTACCCGGTGTCCCGCGTTGAGGAAGAGTACGTGCCCGATATTGACCGTATTCTTGAGGCGGTTGACCGCGCTTTTGACTACTAGGCATTCCCTGATCTGACGTATCAGCGTGTTGCGCTATGGCGGGTTGCAAACCCGCACAGAATATTCCATATAGGGTATATGCCCTAGTGAGAGGTAAAAATGTCCCAGATTTTCCCGCTCCCTGACGTGGGCGAAGGCCTGACCGAAGCAGAAATCCTCAGCTGGAAGGTGGCAGTCGGCACCGAGGTCGCCATCAACGACGTCCTCGTCGAAATTGAAACCGCGAAGAGCGTCGTGGAACTACCCTCGCCCTTCGCCGGCACCGTCGAGGCGCTGCTCGTTGCCGAAGGCGAAACCGTTGAGGTGGGCACCCCGATCATCAGCATCTCCGGCGGCGACAACGCACCCGCAACCCCGGCGGCACCCGCCGCGGCAGAGGCTGAGTCCGGCACCGCACTGGTCGGCTCCGGCCCCAAGGCGGACGCTGTGAAGCGCCGCGCCCGCAAACGCCCCGCCTCCGCGGCCCAGCCCGCACAGGCTGTTGCGGCACCGGTCGCACCGGCTGTTCAGGCACCCGTGGCGCACACCCCCGCCGACTCGGCGAACCGCAACCAGGGCCTGCTGAGCGAGCTGGCTGAGCGCGCCTCCCGCTTTGTGGAGAACACCCCGCTGAACTCGGTGGTGCAGCGTCTGGCACCCGAGCCCGCAGCGGCTCCCGCGCCGACTTTGGCTCCTGAGCAGGTTCCGCACCGCCCGACCCTCGCGCCGCCTCCGGTGCGTCTTGCCGCAAAGGAGCTGGGTGTTGACCTGGCGAACGTGACCGCTACCGGTGCGCGCGGCCAGGTGACCAAGCAGGACCTCATGAACTATGTGGCGCACCTGAGCGATGTGCAGCATAGCGGCGCCCGCCAGCCGTTCTGGCAGCCCGCAGCCACCCCCGGTGACCGCATTGAGCGCATCCCGGTGCGTGGCGTGCGTAAGGCTACCGCGAAGGCTATGGTTGCTTCGGCGTTTAGCGCCCCGCACGTGTCCATCTTCGTGGATGTTGATGCCTCCCGCACCATGGAGTTCGTGAAGCGTTTGAAGAAGTCCCGCCACTTTGAGGGTGTGAAGGTCACCCCGCTGCTGGTGCTTGCCGCCGCGGTCATTTGGGCTGCTGAGCGTAACCCGCAGGTCAACGCGACCTGGACCGATAGCGAAATCCAGATTAAGCACTTCATGAACCTGGGTATTGCTGCGGCGACCCCGCGCGGCCTGATGGTTCCGAACATTAAGGACGCTCAGGAGCTGTCCCTGCGTGAGCTGGCTATCGCGCTGAACAACCTGACCACTCGCGCCCGTGAGGGTAAGACTCAGCCCGCTGAGATGGCGAACGGCACCCTGACCATTACGAACATCGGTTCGCTGGGTATTGATACGGGTACCCCGATTATTAACCCCGGTGAGGTGGCGATTGTTGCCTTCGGTACGATCAAGCAGAAGCCGTGGGTGGTTGATGGTGAGGTCATTCCTCGCTGGGTGACGACCCTGGGTGGCTCCTTCGATCACCGTGTGGTGGATGGCGACCTGTCAGCTCGTTTCATGGCTGATGTGGCTGCGATTCTTGAGGAGCCTGCACTGCTGCTGGACCACTAAGCGGAACATTTTGGCTAGTCAGCGCCGTATTGCTGGGTAGCTAAGGCCGTTTAGGATACAGATACTTAGATACAGAAAACCTCCGGTACCTTTCGTAAGGTACCGGAGGTTTTCTGCACGTTTTATCCCTATCGCAACGAGGCGCGGGTGCTTAGAAGACTAGGCGTCCTCGCGTGCCACCTGGTCGCTCGGGTACTTGTCCACGCGGCGGTGGTACAGGCGTCCCAATAGGCCGCCGAGGATAGCGCCGAGGAAGCTCAACGCCAGAACCAGCAGAACCGCGAGCAGGCCGTTCGCGAAATCGCCCGCAATCAGCTTCTGCAACGACAGGGACGCGACACTATTCTGGAACAGCTGAGGCATGAGGAAGGTCGCCAGGGATCCGAGGATGAGCGCCATAATCTGCCAGAGCCACACGGCAATGCCCTGCTTCGCGCCGGCGAATCGTGCCATGCGTCCCGCCGCGTAACCGCCCACCAGGTAAGCGAAGAAAATGAGCACACTCAACGCCACCGCGACCGGCACGGCGTTCGACGCGCCGCTGAAGAGTCGGGAGACCACCGAGGCGTATTCGATGGACTCGCTCTGACCGGTCAGGGTCAGCCACGACTGGATAGCCCACAGGCCACCGTCCATGAGGGAGATGGTGATCAGCCAGCCGAGCAGGCCGGGCAGTAGGTGCATGCGGGAGTAGCGGCTCTTCTGCATGGACAGTGCGGTTGCGGCGGTGAGGATGGGTTCCGAGCCAGCGGCATCACCTGCGGGGGTGGGGATGACGAAGTGGTCATCTGCCGCGGGGGCAGCCTGCGGGGCGCTGGGTGCCGCATGGGCGTTGCCGGGTGCGGGCACCTCGTAGCTTGCCGCTGCGGTCGGTGCGGTAGGGGGTGCGCTAGCTACGCCGCCGCGCACGTTGTCCGTGCTGGGGGCTGCAGGCTTGTCGAGCCAGCTGAGGTTGTCGGTAGCGGGTTCGCCCAAGTCAGCGCCGGAGTCTGCACTTTGAGCGGTGCTGTTTGCGGAGAGGAGCGGCTGCGTTGCGGTAGCCGCCTCGGTGAGGGGGCGGGTCGCATCCTGCGAGGACTGCGCGGAGGACTGAGCCGAAGAGGCCGCCTCACGCGCCTTTTCGTGGGCGCGGCGTGCCGCGTTCAGCTCCTCATCGGTCAGAATCACGGTGGGGTCGTCGGAGGAGAATGCCGCCTCCCACAGGTCACTTTCGGTGGGGGAGGACGCCGCGGCGGCCGGATGCTGCTGCGGGGTGTTGTTCTGTGCGTTCATTAAATCCTTTGGATTCTAGTCCTGGGTGCTGATTTAGCGGTTGCGGTCAGCGTAGAAGGCGCGTGCTTCTTCCAGGGCTTCTGCGGAGTAGGTGTGCGGGTATGCCGGGCGTTCGTTCTCGTCCAGGGTACGGACCACGCGGCCGGGGTTGCCCACCACGAGGGAGTTAGCCGGGACGTCCTTGGTGACGACGGTGCCCGCGCCAATCACGGAGTTCTTGCCGATGGTCACACCGCCCAGGATGATGGCGCCGCCACCGATCCAGACGTTGTCTTCAACGGTGATGGGCTCGCCACCTTCCCAGTATGCGGCGCGGTCGATCGGGTTGAGCGGGTGGGTGGGGGTGAGGAACTGTACGTTGTTGCCGACGAGCACGGTGGAGCCGATGCGGATCGGGCAGACGTCCAGGAAGACGCAGCCAAAGTTGAAGAAGGAGCCGTCACCAATATAGGTGTTCACGCCGTAGTCGAAGCGTGCGCCGGGGCGGATGTGCGAGTGCTCGCCCAGGTGGCCGAGGTGTTCACGGTAGACGTGCATTGCCTGTGCCTGCTCGCCGCGTGCGTAGTGTTCTTCGGCGAGGACGGTTGCAGCGTGGATGCGCTTAGTCTGCGCGGCGCATTCGGCGTCGGGCATGTAGGCGGCGCCGGAGACCATGCGGTTGAAGATGTCGCCGTTGGGGCGCTGCGGGGTGTGCATTAGTGGGCTCCTCCCAGAAGGTAAGCAAGTGCGATGATGGCCATTCCGAACAGGATGACGACTCCTCCGGCGATAGCGAATCGTTTGGAAATTTCGCGGAGGAGCTTCTTGAACTGCTCGTCAGTGATGTCTTGCTGTCGTTTACTCATGCTTTAAGTATCCCAGAGTTGCGGGGTTCTGCCTTAGTGTTTCGGTGTTTATTGCGGTATCTGGGGTGGGTGTACCGTGTGATTTTCAGCGTGGGAAGAAGCGCTACTGAGTTGAAGCGTGAGGGTGTGGGAAGGCACAATCAATGCATGACTGAGGCTCAGAAGAACACGAACCTGCAGGATGCGGCGGCACCTGCATCCCCCGCTGGCGTATCGGCTGGTGCGCATCCGTTGGCGCATCGTCCCTGGTTGAAGAATTATTCTTCGTGGACTGCCCGCGATATTGAGCTGCCCGAAACCTCGCTGAGCCACCTCATTGACGAGGCGGTCCGCACCGTACCCCACAAGGTGGCGCTGGAGTTCTTTGGCGCGACCACGACTTACGCTGAGTTGGGGGATCAGATTGAGCGTGCTGCGGAGGGCCTGCGCGTGGCGGGTGTGCAGGCGGGTGACCGTGTGGCGCTGATTTTGCCGAACTGCCCTCAGCATATTGCGGCGTTCTACGCGATTTTGCGCCTGGGCGCAATTGTGGTGGAGCATAACCCTCTGTACACGGGCGCGGAGTTGCGCCACATGTTTGAGGATCACGGCGCGAAGGTCGCGATTGTGTGGGATAAGATCGCTTCGCATATTACGGGTCTTCCTGCGGATATCCGCCCGAACCATATTTATTCGGTGAACATGATTTCGGCGATGCCCGCGCTGATGCGTACCGCGCTGAAGCTGCCGTTGAAGAGCGCGCGTGCTTCGCGTGAGAAGCTGACCGGTTCTGCGCCGGGTACGGTGCCGTGGACTCAGCTGGTGAAGAGCGAGCGTATTGACCCGTCGCATCGCCGCCCGACCGCGCACGATATTGCGCTGCTGCAGTACACCTCGGGTACGACCGGCCTGCCAAAGGGCGTGATGCTCACGCACCGCAACCTGGAGTCTAACGGCCGCATGGGTGAGGCATGGATCAACCCGGGCGATGACGAGGTGATTTACTCGGTTCTGCCGCTGTTCCACGCGTACGGTATGACCCTGGGCGTGACGATTGCGTCGCTGTGCCGTGCCCGCCTGGTGCTGTTCCCGACCGTGGACATGGACCTGATTTTGAAGGCGATGAAGAAGACCCGCCCGACCATTCTTCCTGCGGTTCCGCCGGTGTATCGCCGCCTCATGGATGAGGCGAAGAAGCGCGGCGTGTCCCTGGAGGGTATCCGTTACGCGGTTTCTGGTGCGATGAACCTGCCGCCTGAGCTGGTTGCCGAGTGGGAGGAAGCGTCCGGCGGTTTCATGGTGGAAGGCTACGGCCTGACCGAGTGCGCGCCGCTGGTGTCCTGCAACCCGCTTAATGACACTCGCCGTGCCGGTTTTATTGGTGTTCCGTTCCCCTCCACCGATATTCGTGTGGTGGACCCGGAAACTGGCGAGGATGTGCCCGATGGTGAAGAGGGCGAGCTGTGGGTGAAGGGCCCTCAGCGTTTTGCCGGTTACTGGAAGCGTGAGGACGAGACGGCGAAGACCATCACTCCCGAGGGTTGGCTGCGTACCGGCGATATTGTGCGCCTGGATGAGGACTACTTCATTCAGATTGTCGACCGTATTAAGGAAGTCATTATTACCGGCGGTTTCAACGTCTCCCCGACGGAGGTTGAGGTCGCCCTCAAGCAGCACGACATGGTCGCGGATGCGGCGGTAGTCGGTATTCCGCTGCCCGCCGGTGGCGAGATGGTGGTCGCCGCTGTGGTTCCCGCCCCGGGCCGGGTGGTGCAGGAGCATACTCTGCGTGAGCACTGCTATTCGAAGGTGACCCGTTATAAGGTTCCGCGCCGCATCGTGGTGGTGGATGATCTGCCCCGTTCGATGCTGGGTAAGGTTCTGCGCCGTAAGGTGCGTGAGCAGCTGATTGCTTCGGGCGAGTTCGATCAGTAGTACTGGTTGATTCCCTGCCGCCTGTAACGGGTGGCACTATGGACGCCGGCTTGGGTTTTCGTGCCCGAGCCGGCGTTTTGTGTGTGCCTGAATACACTGGCAATGACACCGTCAATGACGCTTTGTGACCTGGAAATAATCAGCGTGTGACGAATTGTGACAAAATATGACGACCTTGACGTTCTGTGTCTCATGAATAGCCATTAACTTCCACACCCGCCCTTGTGCGTGCTGTAATTGTCCCATCATCATTCCCATCGGATGTGCTAGTACCAACGTGAGCACCCGGTGGAACGCATCATCATTCAACAGAAAGATTCATAGCCGTGAAGAAGTTTGCTGCTGCACTCGCAGTTGTCCCCATGGTCTTTGGCCTGGCAGCCTGCGGTTCCACCAACTCCTCCTCTTCCTCCTCTTCCGCATCCAAGAAGGTCACCATCGGTGTGGTTGGCTCTGAGAAGTTCAACAAGACCCTGAAGGAAGAAGCTAAGAAGCAGGGTATCGACATTGAGTTCAAGGAGTTCAGCGCTTACACCGAGCCGAACCCCGCACTGGACGCCGGTGACATCGACATGAACCGCTTCCAGCACATCGCGTACCTGTCCAACTACAACGTGAGCGCTAAGAAGGACCTGCAGATTGTCGGCCCGACCGTTATCTACCCGATGGCTCTGTTCTCCAAGAAGCACTCCAAGTTGGCTGACATCCCCCAGGGCGGCGAGATCGTTATCCCGAACGACACCGTGAACGAAGCCCGCGCTCTGAAGCTGCTGAAGACCAACGGCCTGGTTACCTTCAAGAACGCTGATGTTGACGCACCCACCATCGACGACGTGGACACCGCTAACTCCAAGGTGAAGGTCACTCCCGTCGACGCAACCCAGACCGTGGTTGGCATGGAGTCCGCTGACGGCGCAGTCGTCAACAACGACTTCCTCAAGGATGCAGGCCTGAAGCCCGCAGACGCCCTGGCTCAGGACGACCCCAAGACCGACCCCTCGGCTGTCAAGTACGTGAACCTCTTCGTTGCTCAGAAGGACAAGGCTGACGACGAGACCTACAAGAAGATTGTTGAAATCTTCCACACCAAGCCCGTCATGGATGTTGTTCAGGAAGAGACCCGCGGTACCGCTGTTGAGGTCAACGTGAGCACCGACGAGCTGCGTCAGTCCCTGGCTAACGAAGAAGCCAAGCTGCGCGCCAAGAAGTAATCTTCTAAATACACGCCTCCTCTAGGCATACGCAAAGGCGGTAAGTCTAAGCACCCGATGCGGGTCACGACAGGCTTACCGTCCTTTGCGTACCGGCGTTAATGCCCTTTAGCGCCCCAACCACGACATACAACGGATACAAACTTATGAGTGAACTGGTACAGAGCTTCGGTGACAGCACCGAGCCCATGGTGGTTCTGGACGGAGTCTCCAAGGTCTTCGGCAACGGCCCCAAGGCAGTAGTTGCTGTCGACAACGTCTCCCTCACCATTAACCGCGGTGAAATCTTTGCAATCATCGGCTACTCCGGCGCCGGTAAGTCTACCCTGGTCCGCCTCATCAACGGCCTGGAAACCACCACCAGCGGCACCCTGACCGTCGGTGGCTTCCAGATTTCCGGTAAGCGCGACTCCGAACTGCGTGAAGCACGCACCAACATCGGTATGATCTTCCAGCAGTTCAACCTGATGAACTCCCGCACCGTGCTCGGTAACGTCGAGTTCCCGCTGAAGATTGCCGGCTGGTCTAAGAAGGACCGCCGCGAACGCGCCCTGGAAATGCTTGAGTTCGTGGGTCTTGCCGACCGTGCAGGTCATTACCCGAACCAGCTTTCGGGTGGTCAGAAGCAGCGTGTGGGCATTGCTCGTGCGCTCGCGACCAGCCCCGCCCTGCTGCTGGCGGATGAGTCCACCAGCGCGCTGGACCCGGAAACCACTCATGAAGTTCTTGCGCTCCTTAAGCGTGTGAACCGTGAACTGGGTGTGACCGTCGTGGTGATTACCCACGAGATGGACGTGGTCTCCAGCATCGCTGACCGTGTGGCCGTCATGGAGTCCGGCCGCGTGGTGGAGCAGGGCAACGTCTACGACGTCTTCTCCAACCCGCAGACCGACGTGGCAAAGCTGTTTGTTGCGACCACCGTCAAGCTCGCCCCCACCGGCAAGGAAGCGGCTGAGCTGCGCGCAAACCACAAGGGTTACCTCATCAACGTTGAAATCGTGGAGGGTAACCAGGAGCTCGGTAAGGTGCTGTCCTACCTGGGCGTCCGTAACGTCCGCTTCAACATTGTGGGCGGCGGTATTGAGACCCTGCAGGGTAAGGCGTACGGTACCCTCACCCTGGAACTCCTTGGCGAAATCACCAGCATTGATGCCGCCGTTGCCGAACTGAAGACCGTTGCCCGCGTGCAGGAGGTGCGCTAAATGTTTGCTACTACTCTTCCGCTGGCTGCGTCTAAGACGGACTGGTCCGAGTTCCTGCCCGAGAAGCTGCTCCCGGCTATCGGCGATACGTTCTACATGGTGTCTATCACCATGCTGTGCGCCGGTCTGGTCGGCCTGATTGTGGGTGCTCTGCTGTACACCACCCGTGAGGGCAACATCTTCCAGAACCGTTTCGTGTACACGATCCTGAATATTCTGGTGAACGTGATTCGCCCGATTCCGTTCATTATTTTGATTGCGGCTTTGGGCCCGCTGACGAGCGCCGTGGTGGGTACCCGCCTGGGCGTGAATGCGGCGGTCTTCGCAATGAGCTTCGGTGCTGCATTCGCTATTGCCCGTATCGTGGAGCAGAACATGGTCTCCATTGACCCGGGCGTGATTGAGGCGGCGCGTGCGATGGGCGCTTCAAAGCTGACCATCCTCTTCACCGTGATGATTCCGGAGGCGCTTGGCCCGCTGATCCTCGGTTACACCTTCCTCGTCATTGGCGTGGTGGATATGTCCGCTATGGCCGGTTACGTGGGTGCTGGCGGTCTGGGTAAGATCGCGATTGTGGACGGCTACCAGCGCTTCAACGATGAGATCACCTGGGCTGTTGTGGCGATTATTATCGTCCTGGTTCAGCTGGTTCAGTTCATCGGTAACTTCCTGGCGAAGAAGGTTATGCGCCGATAAGCTCGTGCCCCTTGTAGGCCTTGTAGGTACTGTAGGTACGGCTGATACAGCATAGAAGACCCCCGGTCTGCTCCTTGAGGAGCGGGCCGGGGGTCTTTCCTCGTACCGGGTCTTTCTTGATGCTGCTACGAGGGCGGCGGGTGCAGCTTAGCCCTGCGCCGCCTCCAGGTACATATCCGGGGCGGGCTTACCGGTGGGAACGTCGTTGCTGCTGACCCAGGTGCGCACCAGCGGGGCGTAACCGTAGCTTTCCATTTTCAGGGTCAGAATGTTCGCGGTGGAGTTCGACGCCACCGCAACCGGCATGTCTATGACCTACACATCAACAACACCGCCAGATCACAGGGCGAATGCCCTCCGCGCGGAAGATTAGAGCCTTCCGCCATCTATGCGAAGAGCGAGCCGTTTGTGCTTCTTATGCTTCGCCAATCGACCGACCGAGCCGACCGACTGGCCTGTGTTGTTTGTTGTGATGCCCCTTGTGCTTTTCATTCAAATACCTTTGTGTATTTTGTTTGGAAAGTACAAGGGCATTCGCTTCTCTCTCTCCCCTCACCTCTCTCAGCCTGAGCTGTGAGGTTGAGTCTTGGAACAGAAGGAGAGAAGCCAGAGAGAAAAAGAGCCTGAGCGTTAGCGAAGTCCGCTTAATCGGACGTAAAATAAAAGTTCCTAGACCGTAGAACTGAAGTGAGAGAGTTGTGAGGACAAGACCAGAGTTATCTCCTGCTCGTAAGAGAAGAAAAGCATACGCACGTAGGAAAGAAGAAGAGAGGTGGGTGAAAGCAGCAGGGGAAGTGAAGACTGTTTACCGCTGTATCTGCGATAAGAACCTAGAAATGTGTAAGGCAGAGGAGCATCCGAAGCGCAATAAGACGACTTAGGATGTAAGTTTGCTGAGGAGAGAGAACGGGCTGGGAGCTTTAGCAGCTAAATACTATAGTGTGCAGTGGCGCAAATTGTTATTGAATCATTACTAAAATAATTTTGACTCCCATTTTGCTGATTGATATCATAAAAGTGTTCTGTTTCACATCAAACTAGAGATATTATCAACAGCTAGAGAGGGACAGCCAATGAAAAATGTTAGTAAGTCAATTGCAAGTTGTATTTCTGTAACTGTAGCGATAGGTATATCTGGGCTGGTGAGCTATCCTGCTCACGCAGAATCCACTGCTCCACAAAGCGTCTCATCTGTTTCACCTACTTTAGGTAGCTTTTCTACAAACTCAAACGAAACGGGGTATGCCACCGCTGACAGCAAAAATTGAATAAATATCTGAGGTGATTAAGTTGGTCGACACTAGATACATACCGATACCTGAATTATGGTTCGCAGGTTATTCTTGCTATTATTTTACATCTTCGCATGATATAATGGTTTATAATGTTCTCAGTATTTTAACTCTTTGTGGAGTTTTTGGGTACTCTGCATATCGTGCAAATAAGAACTACGTACAACCTGCGGCATCCTTCATAAAATCCGTATTTTTTATGTTGTCTGTGGTAATTTTACAAGTGTATTGGCTTGACCCTTTGGCTCAGGTTGTAGTTCTACTTATGAGTATCCTGTACGCTTTTGTTTTCTATAAGCAACAGCCGAAATAAGCATCCTTGGAGTTCTAAAACACCTAGCATCACGAGAACCTGCCAATGTTCAGGTTCTCGTGATGTTTTGTATTGGTACCGTTTAGTGAGACTTTGGAAAAGTAGCGCTCCGCGAGAGTGCTGATGAGGTCAAAGGGCTACAAGAGCAGGTGCTAGAGAGGCAGCTGATAAGCATAGAAGACCCCCGGTCTGATCCTTGAGGAGCGGGCCGGGGGTCTTTCTTGATGCTGCCTGCCAGGTGAGGCGGTGGCGCGGTGAGGCGTCTGCGGTACGTGCTTAGTTCTGCGCTGCCTCAGACTATTGAGCTGCCTCAGACTGCTGTGCCGCCTCAAGCTTGGCGATCCAGGTGCGTGCCGCCTCCCAGAGCTGCGGGTCATTGAACGAATCGAAGCGCCCAAAACCGGCCGGTGCCTTTGCCGGGTCGGTGCCTTCCGGAACGTAAATCATGACCTTTGTACCGGCGTCACGTGCCGCCTGCGCGCCCGCGGGGGAGTCCTCGAACGCCAGCGCCTCGTGACCTTCAAAGCCGAGGCGATGTGCCGCCTCCAGGTACATGTCCGGGGCGGGCTTACCGGCCGGAACGTCGTTGCTGCTGACCCAGGTGCGCACCAGCGGGGCGTAACCGTAGCTTTCCATTTTCAGGGTCAGAATGTTCGCGGTGGAGTTCGACGCCACCGCAACCGGCATGTGCTCGCTCAGGAAGCCCAGGAACTTCTGCGCACCCTCAATCAGGTCCACGCCGGAGCTGATGACCTCGTGCTCGGTGGTGAGCAGGTCCTTCATCACGCGTTCATGGTGTTCGGCGTACTCTGCGGAGGCAACATTCGGCTTCTGGCCGTTCTGCGCCTCGTAGGAGAGCAGGGCAAGCTCCTCGGCGACGTCGGCTGCCGCCAGGCCGGTGAGGCGGTGCTCGACCTCTTCGGTGAAGGGAACAGACCAGCGGGCGAAAAGCTCACGCTGCACATCGTTCCAGACGGTCTCGGAGTCGAGGAGGATGCCGTCGCAGTCGAAGATTGCGCAGCGGGGGAACCAATCGGAGGGTACTGTGTGTTCAAACATAATGTCAGTCTCTCACAGGGCTTGAGGCTATGGAAGCGGTGGCCCGGTGCGTGAGAAAACATGCAGGGTTGTGCCTCGCCCGCAGAACGGAAAACCAGATGAAGAAACCCTCCCGCCGCATCCAGAACGGATGCAACGGGAGGGCAGAAGCTAAAACAGCTTAGAGAGCGGACACCGGCTTGTGAGTCACCTGACGCATAAACGGAATGGTCGCCAACAGGCCCACATAGACCAGCGCCAGACCCAGTGCAATAGCGCCGAAGGTCATACCGAACATCTTC
Source organism: Rothia sp. HMSC071C12 (assembly GCF_001813895.1). NCBI lineage: Bacteria > Bacillati > Actinomycetota > Actinomycetes > Micrococcales > Micrococcaceae > Rothia > Rothia sp. HMSC071C12. Next base: position 368,379 of record NZ_KV814374.1, on the reverse strand, counting down.
GTCAGAATCTCACCGGAAAGACCCTGCGCCGCAATCAACGCCGTCAGCGGCAGACCCAGCAGCGCAGAAACCACGCTAATGAGCACCAGCGGACCGAAAACCACGGTAAGGCGCGAAGCCTGCAACATCCTCGTGGGGGTACCCATCATATTCAGCGAAGAGTACAGCGAACCACGCTCGTAAATGGCGGCGCTCTGGTTCAACACTGCGGAGAGAGTGATCAGCAGGTACGAGAAGAACAGCATGAGCAGCATGCCCTGGAACATGTCCGACATGATGGTCATGAAGGGGCCGGCGGCGGGGCCTACCTCCTTCGCCGTTTTGTTCATCTCACCCGCCAGAATCAGGATGGGGCCGAAGAAGGTCACCAAGAAGGTCGACAGTGCCACACCCGAAACCTGACGCCACGCCCCGCGCGGGGACTCCAGCACCGCACGGTACCCCAGCAGAACCGACGCCTTCTGGGTCATGCGCACACGAATCTTTGCGTACGCCCACACCAGGAAGGTACCAATCAGGTCGATAGCAACCATCATCAGCAGACCCGGCAGAGCAATGAAAATCGCTAGGTTCTTAATCGCGCTATCGGCACCGCCGTCCTGGAAGGGTGAGAACATGCTAAAACCCTTCGAGGTCGAAGCCAGAATCATCACGGCAATGACCAGAACAACACCGATACCCAGAGCAATGTAACCGGCGGAGCCAGCCTTCGCGCGGGTACGCACGCCCAGCGGGCTGATGCTGACCTTCGCCAGACCGAAGAGGGAGCTGAGAGCCGCCAAAACCATACAACCCAGGAAGCAGTAGAAAATCACGCTCACCGGCAGGAGCATATTCTCAGCACCCAGCGGAACGTTCATGAAGTGTAAAGCGCCAAAGGGGAAAATCAGCACCAGGTAGAGCAACAGACCGATGACGAAACCCACAAGAGAGTACACCAGCGCGTCCGCAACGGACAGACCCACAATCAGGGTTGTGGAGGCACCAATCAGGCGCAGGGACGCCAGACGCTCATCACGGCGGCGGGCACTCAAACGAGCAGCCGAAGCGCCCAGGGTAAAGAGCGGAACAATCAGCACCAGAGCGGCAACCCACGCCAAACCCATGTAGAGCTTCTGAATGCCCATCAGGTTGATCATTTCGTGGTCAACGTTGGCGTGCTCAAGCCAAGTACTCAGCGCCTGAACACCACCGGCAACCGTCAAAAACAGTGCCGAGGAGGCGGCAAAAGCCAGCACGGGAAGAATCGCCTGCGAACTCCATAGGGTTCGCTTGGCGAGTAGAGCATAGATTTGCATTATGCACCTGCCTGAGACTGAGCGCCGAAGCTCTGAGCGTGGTTCTGGGAAGCGGGAACACCGCCCTGGTTATTGCGCTGATCGCTCACAATCTGACCGTCCTGCAGGTACACCACGCGGGAGCACGCCGCCGCCACGTTCGGGTCGTGAGTAACCACCAGCAGAGTCTTACCCTGCTGCGGAATCATGGTCAGCAGCAGAGCCATCACCTCACGCGCGGTCTTCGAATCCAGCGCGCCGGTCGGCTCATCCGCGAAAGTCACGGGGGCACCGTTCACCTGGGAGCGGGCAATCGCCACACGCTGAGCCTGACCACCGGACATCTCGCCCATACGGCGGTCCAGCATCTGACCCAAACCCAGGCGGTTCAGCAGATCAGCCGAAATGGAACGCGCCTGCTGGCGGGGAACACCGGCAATCATCGCGGCGAGGGAGACATTCTCCTCTGCGGTCAGCTCGGGAACCAGTAGACCCTGCTGGAACACGAAACCAAACGAGTTAGCGCGCAGGGAGGTGCGCTCACGCTCACTGAGGGACTCCACCGCCACCTGACCGGTCGGGCCATTGAACAGCACAGAACCGGCATCGAGCTTGATAATGCCCGAGAGCGCGTGCAACAGGGTGGTCTTACCGGAACCGGAAGGACCCATAATCGCCACGGACTCGCCGGGGAAAATATCCAGGCTCACGTTACGCAGCACCGGGTTATTGCCGTACGACTTGTGCAGGTTACGGGCAGAAATAATCGCGCCGCGCGCGAAGGGCGCCTGCTGCATCTGCTGAGGTGCCTGAGCCGGGTAGCCCTGCGGCTGACTCTGATAGTAGCCCGCCTGGCTCTGCTGAGCCTGCTGGGGCTGACCCTGCTGAGCGGAATACTGACCGGCAGGCTGCGCCGCCTGCGGAGGGGTCATTGAGTACGGGTTCTGAGCCTGGAACTGCGGGTTCTGAGATTGAGGATTCTGCGTCATGACAACCTTCATTGGGTATGAACTAACGGAAGTACTCTTCTATCATCTCAGCTTCTCGGCGGCTCACCCCTCCGTCTGGGGGCTGAAAAATATGGGAAAACCCTGAAAAAATTTGCCCGACCGGGTACTCAACCGCCCCGCAGCTCATACCGCGGTATGAGTGCGCTTCATGAGAGAATACGCCTCTTGCCCCCTTGAACTGCGCGGGGGCAATGCCATACTAGAAGGATGACCGACGCACAGAACACCCCTATCATCACTCCGGTAGCCGACCCCGAGGCAGGAACCCGCATCATCTTCCTGCGCCACGGCCAGACCGACTGGAACATCGACCACCGCTTCCAGGGCGGCACCGACATCCCCCTCAACGACACCGGCAGAGAGCAGGTCCGCACCGCTATCGGCGCCCTGCAACAGGCAGCAGCTGAGGGCACCAGGGTGGACGCTATCGTCTCCTCGCCCCTTTCCCGCGCCGTAGAAAGCGCCGAAATCGTAGCCGAAGGCCTGGGCGTACCCTACCGCGGTGCCATTGACGGCTTCCAGGAACGTTCCTTTGGTGACCTGGAAGGCCAGATCGCTACCCGCGAGCTGATTCTCGCCTCCCGCCAGTCCAACAATGCTTTCAACGTGGAACCGAAGAAGGACTTCCTCGCCCGCTCCCTCGCGGCGCTGAACCGCGTCCGCCGCGAATATGAGGGTCAGACTGTTGTGGTTGCCGCGCACGGCATGCTGATCGCGATGACCATGACCGCCCTGCTGGCTGACCGCCACCCCGAACTGCTCAACGAGGACGGTATCTACCCGATCCCCGTGAACGCCTCCCTGACCGAGGTGCCCCTGCAGTACCTGGACGACGCGATCGACCGCCTGGTTGTACAGCACCTCGAGCCCGAGCTGGGCCCCGAGCAGATTCCGGCGGGCGCCCAGAACACGACCCTCACCCTGATTCGTCACGGCCAGACCGACTGGAACAAGGCGAACCTGATGCAGGGCATCACCGACATTCCGCTCAACGACACCGGCCGCGAGCAGGCACGCACCACCGGCAAGAAGCTCGCCGACATGGGCCTGGAGTTCACCGTGCTGGTGTCCTCGCCGCTCTCCCGCGCCCACGAGACCGCGCAGCTGGTCGGTGAGCACTTCGACCTGCAGGTGCACAAGACCTACCCCGAGCTGGTGGAACGCGCCTACGGTGCCGGTGAGGGCCTGGACATTCCCGCCCCCGAACGCCGCGCCCCCGAACGCTACTACCCGAATGTGGAATCCGAACGTGACGTGTACATTCGTGCGGTGCGTACCCTGCGCAATATCGTGCGTGAACTCTCTGAAGCCTCGGGCGACCAGAAGATTATTGCTGTCAGCCACGGCAGCTTTATCCGCCGCGCCCTCTCCGCCGCAGCTGGTGAAGAATGGACCGTGACCGTGCCGAACGCCGAACCGCTCACGATTGACGTACCGGGCCTGTTCGCGTGGGATTCGACCAAGCAGTTCGACGAGGTGGGTCGCCTTGTCTGGTAAAGAATGGTCTGGCGCTCGCGTGTGGCGGCTGATTCTCTGGCCCGTCACGGCGCTGTACTGCGCGGTGGTGGCGAGTATCGTGTTCGCCCCCGTGCACGTGGACGATAACGAGATGGGCGGCCGCCTGGCGCAGCTACTGGATACCGGCCACGCCGAGGGGTGGCTGCCTGCGTTCATCACCTATTCGAGCATTGAGCAGCTTTCGAACGTCATCATGTTCATTCCGGGCGGTTTTCTTTTCGCCCTGCTACTCAAACCGAAGGCTCGCCCGCACGTGCTGTACTCGGGATTTTTGGTCAGCGCCTGCATTGAGACAATCCAGAGTTTCATGCCTGATCGTACCGGCGATCCGGTGGATGTGCTGATGAACGGTTCGGGTGCACTGCTGGGTGCGGCGGGTGCTTTGGGTGTACATCGTTGGCGTCGCGTGCGTCGTGAACGTCAAGGTAAATAAGGTTCTGTGCCCGGTGGAGGCGCTGGTTTCGAGGGTTCTCGGCGAGGGTTCTCGGGGCCGGCGCCTCCACTTTTTGCCGTGTTAGGGCGCTGTGTAGGTGTTTGACACTGTGCGGATGGTGGGGGAGTGGGAAAACCCAACAGTTCATTAGGTCAAACAGACATAAACAGGCAGTGACCTCCGATATGGTGTGGTTTCGGTAGGGAACATTCGGGTAATATTCCGGCAAATACAGCGTTTTATATTGACTTGCCCACAAAAACCCACATAAAATCAAGTATTACCCTAAAGCGTTCTGTCGGTTCGCTGAAACCATGTCTCTCACGGTCCTGAAAGCCGAGCAGAACGCAGAAAAGAACGCACAGATTTCCTCCCACTAGCCCAAAGGAACACCAGATTTATGTTCGCAGAAGAACGCCGTGCCGAAATTGCAAAGCTTGTTGCCTCCGCACGTCGTGTCAACGGCGCTGACCTTGCGCGCCGTTACGATGTGACCATGGAGACCGTGCGTCGTGACCTCGCCGCACTGGAAGAGGCAGGTAAGCTCCGCCGTGTTCACGGTGGTGCTGTCACCATTGAGCAGTCCACCTCCCTGGAGTCCTCCATCTCCTCCCGACAGGGCATGAACACCCCCGAGAAGCGCCGTATCGCCACCAAGGCATACCAGATGCTGCGCGACTCCGAGGCGGGCTCCATCGTCCTGGACGCAGGCTCCACCATCGAAATTCTCGCCGACCACATCGGCGCTGAGAACTTCAGCCTCAAGACCGGCAATGACCGCATCGTCATCACCCATGCACTGCACATTGCAGTCAAGCTCGCCGAAGCCGAAGGCGTCACCCTCGAGCTGGTCGGTGGCCAGCTGCGCAAGATGACCTGGGCTGCTGTTGGTGCACGCGCCGCAGAGCACTTCGGCACCATGCGCCCCGACATTGCGTTCATCGGTGCCAATGGCATTGAAGCGCATTTCGGCATCTCCACCCCCGGCATGAACGAAGCCATTGTCAAGACCGCGATCTGCAAGTCTGCTCGTCGCGTGGTCTTGCTCTGTGACTCTGCGAAGTTCGGTCAGGAATCTCTGGTCCGCTTCGCTGGATTCGAGGATATTGACACCCTCATTACCGATCGCGAGCCCGAAGGTGCCCTCCGTCAGGCACTTGAGGCCGCAAACGTTGAGATTGTGATTGCCTAATGATTATTACTCTGACTGCAAACCCCAGCCTGGACCGCACCATTGAACTGGGTGCGCCTTTGGCTCACGGTGCCGTGCAGCGTGCTGTCGGTGCCGTACAGGATCCCGGCGGCAAGGGCGTGAATATTTCGCGTGCCCTGCAGGTTTCCGGTGTGCCGACCCTCGCCATTGTGCCCGGTGAAGCAACCGACCCGGTGCTGACCGCACTGCAGGCTGTGGACGTCGAGTTCGCTAACCTGCCCACCGGCGAGCCGATTCGTTCGAACATCACCGTGGTTGACCCGGACGGCACCACCACCAAGCTGAACGCCCCCGGCACCGTTTTTGATGCTGAACTACGTCAGAAGCTGGACGAGCTGGTGGTTGAGCGTTCCAAGGGTGCCGACTGGGTGGTTTTGGCTGGTTCGCTGCCTCCGGGTCTGGAACCGACCTACTACTCCGAGCTGGTGGCGGCACTGCGCGCCTCCGGCTACGAGGGCAAGATTGCTATTGATACCTCTGAGGCGCCGCTGATTGCGACCGTCGCCGGTGAGCACAAGCCCACCCTGATTAAGCCCAACTCGGAGGAGCTGGCTCAGCTGACCGGTAGCGATAACTGGGAGGAGCTGGAGGCTAGCCCCGAGCTGACCGCCCGCACCGCCCAGAAGCTGCTCGGCGACGGCATCGAGTACGTGCTTGCCACCCTCGGCGGCGGCGGTGCAGTGCTGGTCACTGAGCAGGGTATCTGGCATGCTGTGCATGAGCCGATTCAGGTTCGTAGCACTGTGGGTGCCGGTGACTCGTCGCTGTCTGGTTTCTTGATTGCTCACACCCGTGGTGAGGATGCCCCCGGTTGCCTGGTTCAGGCGGTAGCTCACGGTTCGGCTGCTGCTGCTCTGCCCGGTACTCGCATGCCTTCGCTGGAGCAGACCACTCCTGAGAAGGTCACTGTTCGTCAGCTGCAGCTCTAATTCGGGCTGTTTTCGCACCTCCAGCTTTTATTCTCAGAAGGGAATATAAGCTGGGGTGCTGTGCGCATATGTCACACATATACGCACGCTGCACATACAAACACACACTGCGCACACTTTGAACTCATATAGGGGAGAAGCCCGGCACCGCTGAGCGAATCCCCGCCCCAACACATACCCGAGGAGGGAATATGTCTGATCTGATCACCGCAGATCTCGTCCTGCTGGACGAGAACCTCGGCGAGACCCGATTCGACGTAATTGCCAAGCTCGCCCAGACAGTCGTAAATGCTGGACGCGCTACCGACTTCGAGCAGCTCTACGCGGCTGCCGAGGCACGCGAATCCAAGACCGACACCGGTATCCCCGGCGGTATTGCGATTCCGCACTGCCGTAGCGCCGCCGTCACCGAGCCGACCCTGGCAATGGCACGCCCCAACCCGGCAGTTTCCTTCGGTGCAAAGGACGGCCCCGCCGACCTGATTTTCTTCATCGCTGCACCCGATGGTGCTGACCAGGCTCACCTGAAGCTGCTGTCCACTCTGGCACGCTCCCTGATGAAGAAGAGCTTCACCGCGTCCCTGCGCGAAGCCTCCTCGGCTGAAGAGATCGTTGAGCTGGTCAACGGTGCGCTCGGCGTGGGCGAGAAGAAGGCAGAGGCCAAGCCCGCCGAGGCTGCGCCCGCCGCACCTGCCGCTGAGAAGGAAGCACCCGCCGCTTCGGTTCCGGTGAAGAAGATTGTTGCTGTGACCGCATGCCCCACCGGTATCGCTCACACCTACATGGCTGCGGACGCCCTCAAGTACGCTGCTGAAGAGCTCGGCTACGACCTGAAGGTTGAAACCCAGGGCTCCTCGGGTAACGAGAAGCTGACTCAGGCTGATATTGACGCCGCAGACGCCGTGATTTTCGCGGTGTCCGTGAACGTGCGTGAGCGTAACCGCTTCGCAGGTAAGCCCTTTATTGAGTCTCCCGTCAAGCGCGGTATTGACGAGCCTAAGGAAATGATTGCGGAGGCTCTGGCTGAGGCCGAGAACCCCAACGGTGCACGCGTTGCCGCTGCCGCATCCAGCGGTGAGGACAGCGCAGGCGCTACCGAAGGCGCTTGGGGCTCGCGCATCTACAAGGCTGTGATGACCGGTATCTCCTACATGATTCCGTTCGTTGCCGCCGGCGGTATTCTGGTCGCTCTGGGCTTCGTTTTCGAGGCAATTACGGTGCCGAACCTTGGCGATGTGAACACCAAGGCGATTCTCGACTCGGCAACCCTGTTCAATCTCGGTGACGTGCACTGGACCCTGTACCTGGGTGCTGTTCTGCAGACCATCGGTGGTTTCGGTCTGAGCCTGATGGTTCCGGCTCTTGCCGCGTACATTGCGTACGGTTTGGCTCAGCGTCCCGGTATTGCTCCGGGCTTCATCGCCGGTTCGGTGGCTCTTGCGGTAAACGCGGGCTTCCTTGGCGGTATTGTTGGCGGTATTCTCGCCGGTCTGATTGCGTACGCTCTGGGTACCCTGAAGCTGCCCCGCTGGCTTGGCTCGATGATGCCCGTGGTCATCACCCCGCTGGTGACTTCTCTGGTTGCCGGCCTGGCAATGTACCTGCTGCTCGGTGCGCCCCTGGCTTGGGTTATGACCACCCTGCAGGATTGGCTGACCTCCATGTCTGGCGGTTCCGCTCTGCTGCTGGGTCTGATCCTGGGCGCCATGATGGCTTCTGACCTGGGTGGCCCCATCAACAAGGCTGCTTACCTCTTCGCAACTGCTGGCCTGTCCTCGGGTGCGACCGTGAACCAGGAAATCATGGCTGCCGTCATTATTTCCGGTATGGTTCCGCCGCTGGCTATGGCTCTGGCAACCACCCTGCGTCCCAAGCTGTTCAACGAGAACGAGCGTGAGAACGGTAAGGCTGCGTGGCTGCTGGGTGCATCCTTCATCTCTGAGGGTGCTATTCCCTTCGCTTCGGCTGACCCGGCTCGCGTGATTCCTTCGACCATTGTTGGTGGCGCTATTGCCGGTGCAATCTCCATGGGTGCGCACGTGGCTTCCCCGGCTCCGCACGGCGGTATCTGGATTATTGGTCTGGCGCAGAACCCGTTGATGTTCCTGGCGGCTGTTGTTGCCGGTACCGTTGTTTCTGCGCTGCTGTACGTGGTGCTGAAGTCCCTGGGTGCCCGCTCTAAGGCATCCGCATAAAGGCCGTATAACCTCACCTTCATTTGATCGTCTGTTTGCAGGCGTGAGCGTGAAAAAACACGTTACACTGTAGACAAACCACAGATAGGACATGAATTTATGACTACCTACAAGGGCGTCGGCGTATACGCCGGCCGCGTTATTGGCCCCGTTCTTCAGATGCCTAAGCCCATCGAGGAACCCAAGGACGGTCTGCGTCTGAGCGGTGAGACCGCTGAGGCTGCAGCGCAGCGCATCAAGGACGCTTCGGTCCGCGTGAAGGAAGACCTGCTCGCTCGTGCAGAGCACGCTAGCCGTGACGGCAAGGCTGTTCTGAAGTCTACCTCTCAGATGGCTACCGACCGTGCACTGATTAAGAGCGCTATCAAGCTGGTTGAGACTCAGGAGATGGCGCCCGAGCGCGCAATTTGGGAGGCTGCAACCTCCTTCGCAGACCAGATGGCTGCCCTGGGTGGCTACATGGCTGAGCGCGTCACCGACATCCACGACGTGCGTGCCCGCATCGTTGCTGAGCTGACCGGCCAGCAGGCTCCCGGCATCCCCGTTTCTGATGAGCCGTTCATCCTGGCTGCTATTGACTTGGCACCGGCTGATACCGCGACTCTGGACCCCGAGAAGGTTATCGCTCTGATTACCTCTGATGGTGGCCCCCAGGCACACACCGCTATTCTGGCTCGCGGCCTGGGTCTGCCCGCTATTGTGGCGGCTAAGGGCGTGACCGAGATTGCTGACGGCACCGTCGTCTACGTGGAATCCAACGAAGGCATCGTTGATACCGAGCCGACTGACGCTGACCGTGAGGCAGCAATCAAGTACGCAAACCGTAAGCCCGTCGCTGACTTCGACGGTCAGGGTGTGCTGGCTGACGGCACCCGCGTTGAGCTGTACGCAAACGTTGGTGACGGCAAGTCCGCTGAGAAGGCTGCAAGCCTGAAGGCTGAGGGTGTTGGCCTGCTCCGCACCGAGTTCGGCTTCCTGGGCCACGACTCTGAGCCTTCTATCGAGACTCAGGCTAAGACCTACAAGTCCGTGTTTGACGCATTCCCCGGCAAGCACATTGTGGTTCGTACCCTGGACGCTGGCGCTGACAAGCCCCTGCCGTTCCTGAACGTGAACCCCGAAGAGAACCCCGCGCTGGGTGTTCGCGGTTTCCGTACCGACTGGACTGTTCCGGGCGTTCTGACCCGCCAGCTGGAGGCTATCAAGGCTGCTTCGGAGGACTCCGACGCTGACATCTGGGTTATGGCTCCGATGATTTCGACCACCTCCGAGGCTCGCAACTTCGCGAACATGCTCAAGGAGATTGGCCTGCCCGTTCACGGTGTGATGGTTGAGACCCCCGCAGCTGTGATGAACGCTGAGGCAATCCTGGGCGAGGTCGACTTCGTGTCCATCGGCACCAACGACCTGACCCAGTACACCATGGCGGCTGACCGTCTGCTGGGCGACCTGGCACACCTGAACAACCCCTGGCAGCCTGCAGTGCTGAAGATGATTAAGATGACCGTTGAGGGTGCTCAGCGTGCATCGGTCACCGCGGGTAAGAAGAAGTACGTGAGCGTCTGTGGTGAGGCTGCGGCTGACCCGGCTCTGGCTGTTGTTCTGATTGGTCTGGGTGTTGACACCCTGTCCATGAACGCTGGTGCTATTCCCGCTGTGGCTGCGGTTCTGAAGTCTGTGACCAAGGAGAAGGCACAGCAGATTGCGGCTATCGCTCTGCAGCAGATTTCTTCTGCTGAGGCGAAGGAGAGCGCACGCAAGGCTCTGCCGATTCTGGATGAGCTGGGCCTCTAAGCCTTAAAACGATTCCGGGTTCTGCCTGCCGCCCCTTGGTGGGGTGTGTTAGGCGGTGCCCGGGTCCATAAAAATGCCGGGTGCGGAGTTTTATTTCTGCATCCGGCATTTTTGTACTTGTTAGCGTACGGCTGAACGGTACAATTTATAGAGTAAGGGCGGGTCCTGAAGCGCCCCGTTCATTTAGAATAGGTACTGATATATTTTCGGTTCCTTGATCAAAGGAGAAACATAATGGCAGAGCGCGAAGCCACTATTGCAAGCCGTGTTGGCCTGCACGCACGTCCGGCAGCTATCTTCGCTGAGGCAGCTGGCGACCTCCCCGTCGAGGTCACCATCGCAGCTAAGGGCGAGCCCGCAGATGAGGCTATGGACGCTGCATCGATTCTGTCCCTGATGTCCCTGGGTGCAAAGCACGGCGACGTTGTTGTCCTGCGCGCTGAGGGCGAAGGTGCTGAAGAGGCTCTGGACTCGCTGGTTAAGATCCTCGAGACCGACCACGACGCTGAGTAATTGACTTTCGCCTCTGAGGTGGCCCCGAGCGGTGCGCTTCAGATGCTGTGAAGGCTACAGCCTTAAAGCGTGAATATCCCGTCACTTCGGTGGCGGGATATTTTTTTATTATGAATAATTCATTTTTTATTGAGTTGTAAGTGGGGCATGGGGAATATTTCTCTGCTAAATCTTAATGTATATATAACCTTTATTTTCCCTCGGAAATAGCTCCAAAAATATATCCCCAAATATCTTCTGTACAGTAGCGCCCCGGATTTCTCTACATATCGATGAAGATATTTGGTGTTGGTTACGCAGTGCGCTTTTTGCGTGCAAAACCACCGGTCAGAAAAGTGATATTTCTGCGTCCCAGTGCTACCGCAGAATCGTGCCCTTGTTAGACTAAAAAGGCACTGTCTATCTGGGAGGGACATTGGCAGAATCGAGGAACACCCCCGCGGAATCCAAACCGCGGGAAGCTTCGCATGCAGGCGAGGCAAATACTGCCGCAACGGAAGGAAGCGAGCAGAACACCACCGCGGGCTACATTGCCGGTAAACGCGGTTTTCCCCTGGTTTCGCTAGATCAGGTCACCGACGAGAAATTGCGCCGCGTGCTGGCTCAGCAGACCGCCTCCACGAAGAGCTCGGAGGGTACCGTCGCTGCTGAAGCTGTCAGCGAGGTACTGCAGGAAGCCGCAGCGGATATGGGCATCACCTCGCAGGAGGTAGAGCCCGCCAGCGATCCCGAGCCGATCCCTAACGGCCACGGTGCGCGCACCGTCATTGACCCCTCCCTCGTACCTGACGACGACCTGGACGCATACCGCGAGGAACCGAACCCCGTCACCTCCAGCAACCTGGTGACCGAGGCGGCGCTGACCCGCCCCTCCCAGCCGGTGCCCATGACCGGCATGATTCCGCAGGTGCCCAACTCTCACGCAGCCCGACGCTACGGTGCGGAACCTACCGCAATGCCGAAGACCGGGCCTGTCTCGATGCCCACCACCTCCGTACCGCTGGTTGAGGGCGGCTCTCGCGGCCTGTTTGGGCGCGGTAGCGGTGGTCGCTGGGGTTCGCGTCGCTTCCGCTCCTTCGTGCGCACTGAGGAGGCGGCACCCGCCGCCCCGCGCGGTGCCCAGCGCATCGCGCAGCGCCAGTTCGTGCCGACGATCCGCTCTGAGGAGCATGAGCGCCGTGAGGCGTTCCGCCGTGAGAAGGAGTACGCCCGCGATACTCTGAACTTCACCCTGCGCCTGGCGGAGGCGATGTTCCACTACGGTGCGGATGCAATGGACGTGGACTCGGCGATTATTGCGGTCTCTTCGGCGTACGGGCTGGACTCTGTGGAAGTCGACATTACGAACCAGTCGGTGACCATCAACTACACTTCGGACCCCGATATTTACATGGAGTCCCGCATCGCCAAGCGCAATGCGAACGCTGAGGAGCGCTTTACGCACACCCTGGTGCGTGTGGTGCGTTCCTCTACGGAGAACTACGAGGCGCTTTCTGAGGTGTACGGCCTAATCTACAAGATTACTCGCGGTGGTATGACCCTGGAAATGGCTGATTTGAAGCTGAACCAGATTACCCCCCGCCCCAAGCCGTTCCCGCCTCTGGTGGTGTGGTTGGCGAACCTGGCGTGTGCCGGAACCCTAACGGCGGCGCTGGGTGCAAGTTTTGCGACGGCGTTGAGTGCGGCGATTATTTTTATTCCGGTGTACCTGCTGATTCAGTGGTTGAGTTCGATTGGTATTCCGGCGTTCTTTCGTATGGCTGCTAGTGCGGGTCTGATGACCTTCTTGGCGATTTGGCTGGGCGGTGAGGGATCCATTCTTTCGGTGTTGCAGCGTCAGGGGGAGGCGATTTCGGCGCCTCTGGTGGTGGCTGCGGGCATGATTATGTTCTTGCCGACTCCGCGTCTGGTGGGTGCCGTACAGGACGCGATTAATGGCTTCCCGGTGACGGCTGCGGGTCGTTTCGTGTCTACGGGCATGAGCTTCTTGGGTCTGGTGGTTGGCATTGCGACCGCGGTGAGCGCGATCAATATTTTCAACGGCCCGACCCTGGATATTGAGCAGTTGCGTTTTGAGCCGACAACCCCGCTGGTGGCGTCGTTCTTCTTCCTGGTGGCGATTGCGACCTTTGCGATTACCTTGCAGACGAAGCTGGTGAAGGTCGGGTGGCTGATGGTCATTACGGGCTGCGGTCTGGCGGCGTATTACGGTTATGAGCTGCTGGCTGGCCCGAGTACTGGTCGCGGTCCGACGGCGTGTGCGGCGGTTGTGATTGGTGCGTTGAGCACGTATTTTGCGTACCGTCTGCATGTGCCTCAGGCGATCTTCTCGATTCCGGCGATTACGTTCTTGCTACCGGGTCTGTCGTTCTTCCGCGGCATGTATTTGTTGACGGTTGAGACGGACGTGATTCTGGGTATGCAGAATATGATTACGGCGGTTTCGATTGTGGTGGCGATGGCTTCGGGTGTTGCGTTGGGTAATTACACGATGCAGTATGCACTACAGCGTTTTACGACTCCGCGAAACGTGGAACCGGCTGATTCTTAGCCCTTTTTCAAGGGTATATAGCCAATATTGCATATACTTGTGATGCAAAAGGGGCGGTGGCTTGTGAGGTGAACTCGTAGCCGCCGCCCCTTCACTATGCCTATTGCGCCAGCTCGTACACTGGCTCTTATGTTGCGCCTAGCGAACCGTCCAGTCCACCGGCTCCGCGCCCTGTTGCACCAGCAGGGAATTCACGGTCGAGAACGGGCGCGAACCAAAGAAACCACGACGAGCAGACAGCGGCGAAGGATGCGCTGACTCCACGCTCGGGTACGGTTGCAACATGGGTGCGCACTTGCGTGCATCCGCACCCCACAGCAGACCCACCAGCGGCTGGTTACGCGCCACCAGTGCACGGATAGCGCACTCGGTGATCTCCTCCCAACCCTTGCCGCGGTGCGAACCCGCATCAGACTCGCGCACCGTCAAAACCCTGTTGAGCAGCATGACGCCCTCATCAGCCCAACAGGACAGGTCGCCGTGATCAGCCGGGGCAATACCCAAATCGTCCTGCAGCTCCTTGTAAATATTGTTCAGCGAACGAGGCAACGGCATACCGCGGTGCACCGAGAACGACAGACCCATCGCATTGCCCGGAGTAGGGTAGGGGTCCTGACCAATAATGAGGACCTTCACCCCGCTCATCGGGCGGCGGAACGCATTGAAAATATCGGCAGCAGGCGGGAAAGTACGGTACCCCGCCGCGTGCTCCTCACGCAGGAAAGCGCCCATGGCGTGAATCTGCTCTTCGACGGGGGCAAGTGCTGCCGCCCAATCCTCGCTCATAATGCTGCTGAGGGGCTGGTTCATAAATCTCCTCGGGAATCTCCTGGTGCTGATGCAACCCGGACGGTGACGGGGCCGGGTGCGGGATGAATGGTTCTCTTCTAGACTGAGTTTCTCTTCTAGACTAGGGGATGACGAATACACGCGCTAGGAGACGCCAGCCGCGGCAGGCGAGCTACAGACAGGAGGGAACGTGTCAGAACAGGAACGAGCTGAAACCGCTGAGACCCAGACGGAAGTAGAAAACCAGCCGGAAGTAGAGAACCAACCCGGTGGCCTGACCCCGGTGGAGCGCCGCATCCTTGAGGTGGAGCGCCGCCGCTTCAAACACCAGGGCTCCAAAGAGAAGGCGATTATCGCCGCCGGATTTACTCCGATTGCCTACTATCAGCGCCTGAACGTGATGCTGGACGATGAGCGGGTACGTGCCGCAGCGCCGCAGATGATTGACGTTCTGCGCGCCCGCCGAGACGCTGACTAGGGGCTCAAACTGGAGGAGTCGTGCGAGCTTTCCAACTCCTGCTTTCAACCCCGCGCACCTCAAGTTCAACCAGAGATTGAACACTGTGCGGTGTCCGTCTCTTTCACAGCCGGTTGCGGGGCGTTCACGTTGGTTCTCGCTAGTTGAGCCGGTACTCTAGGTACTAGAACACCAAGACCGCACCTTCCGCAGCAGCGCCCGCGCGCCCGGTAGGGCGGTACGGTACCAGCCGGTAAACAGAGACCCGTGAAATGAGGATAAATGAGCTACCCCCGCGACGAATTTGACGAGGTAGACGAAAATACCGCCCGCCGCGGAACCTACCGCGCGGTCAATGCTGACCCGGCAAAGAGCCCCAAGGGTGCTATCCCCCTGGTAGCTGCAGGCGTAGTTGGTCTGCTCATCGGCGGTGCAATGTACGTGTACGCGCCGCGCACCGCCTCCCCACAGTATTCGGCGTCCACTGCGAAGAGTAGCTCCGCCCCCGCAAGCGCCTCTGCGTCCTCTGCTCCGGCTAAGGCTTCCGCCTCGGCAAGTGCTACGAAGACCGGTCTGGCTGAGTCCATCTCTGTGGCGGTCTACAATGCGGCGGCTCCGGCGGGTAGTGCATCCCGTGCGGCGGCTCTGCTGACCGGCTACACCATCAACGAGACGGCAAACTACACGGGTGTGGCACCGGCAACCAGCGTGGTCTACTACGCTGAGGGCTACCAGTCGCAGGCGCAGAGCATCGCCTCGAAGCTGGACATTTCGCAGGTGCGTCAGGCAACTTCCGATGTGCAGATGGGCAACCACGAGGTGATTGTGGTGCTGGCTTCCGATTACACCGGCTAGGCCCCGGCATCCGCCGCTTTGTAATTACAAACTTTCATCAACCCCACCCGTGCGATCCCACCGATGCACAGGGCGGGGTTGATGCTTTTAACACCCCTCTCGCACTCCCGGCGGGCACACCGGTAACGCCCCTTTTGACGGGGTTGATGAGCGCAGATTAAGCACTGGGCGATTAACCCTTCAACCTTGGGCATAAACGTTTGCTCCATGCCGGTACGGGTGCCACAATTGATGTAGCGTTCGGGTGTTTTATGTCCTGCTCTGCCCGCGCCTCCGTAACGGGGGCGTTGTGGAGGGGTAGCCACCCGATTTTAGATGTACCGCACCCGCAGGGGTGAAGGAAAAAATCCGATCGTCCAGGAGGACACTTATGGCAAAGCTCATTGCTTTTGACGAAGAGGCACGCCGCGGCCTTGAGCGCGGTTTGAACACCCTCGCCGATGCAGTGAAGGTGACCCTCGGCCCCCGCGGCCGCAACGTTGTGCTGGAGAAGGCGTGGGGCGCCCCCACCATCACCAACGACGGTGTCTCGATCGCGAAGGAAATCGAGCTGGAGGATCCGTACGAGAAGATTGGTGCGGAGCTCGTCAAGGAAGTTGCTAAGAAGACTGACGACATCGCAGGTGACGGTACCACCACCGCTACCGTTCTGGCTCAGGCACTGGTCCGCGAGGGCCTGCGCAACGTGGCTGCTGGCGCTGACCCGCTGAGCCTCAAGCGCGGCATTGAGAAGGCTGTTGAGGCTGTGACCGAGGCTCTGCTCTCCTCCGCAAAGGAAGTTGAGACCGAGGAAGAGATCGCTGCAACCGCGTCTATTTCCGCTGGCGACGCTGAGATTGGCAAGCTCATTGCTGAGGCAATGGAGAAGGTCGGCAAGGAAGGCGTCATCACCGTTGAGGACTCCAACACTTTCGGTCTACACCTCGAACTGACTGAGGGTATGCGCTTCGACAAGGGCTTCCTGTCCGGTTACTTTGTGACCGACCCGGAGCGTCAGGAAGCAGTCCTGGAGGACCCCTACATCCTGGTTGTGAACCAGAAGATTTCGAACGTTAAGGACCTCGTCCCCGTCCTGGAGAAGGTCATGCAGTCCGGCAAGCCGCTGCTGATCGTTGCTGAGGACGTTGAGGGTGAGGCTCTGGCTCTGTTGGTGCTGAACAAGATGCGCGGCTCCATCAAGTCTGTGGCTGTGAAGGCTCCGGGCTTCGGTGACCGCCGTAAGGCTCAGATGGCTGATATCGCTATCCTGACCGGTGGCCAGGTCATTACCGAAGAGGTTGGCCTGTCCCTGGACGCAGCAACCCTGGACATGCTCGGTTCCGCTCGCAAGGTCGTTGTGACCAAGGACGAGACCACCATCATCGAGGGTGCAGGCGACGCAGCAGCTATCGAGGGTCGCGTGGCTCAGATTCGCGCAGAGATCGCTAACTCTGACTCCGACTACGACCGTGAGAAGTTGCAGGAGCGCCTGGCTAAGCTTGCCGGTGGCGTAGCCGTGCTGAAGGCTGGTGCCGCAACCGAGGTTGAGCTGAAGGAACGCAAGCACCGCATTGAGGATGCTGTGCGTAACGCTAAGGCTGCTGTTGAGGAGGGTATCGTCCCCGGTGGTGGCGTTGCTCTGATTCAGGCCGGCGTGAAGGTCTTCGACAAGCTGGAGCTGACCGGCGATGAGGCGACCGGCGCGAACATTGTGCGCGTGGCTATTGACGCACCGCTGAAGCAGATCGCTGCTAACGCTGGCCTGGAGCCGGGCGTTGTGGTTGACCGCGTTCGTTCCCTGCCTGCTGGTACCGGCCTGAACGCTGCAACCGGCGAGTACGAGGACCTGATGGCTGCCGGTATTGCTGACCCGGTGAAGGTGACCCGTTCGGCTCTGCAGAACGCTGCGTCGATTGCTGGTCTGTTCCTGACCACTGAGGCTGTTGTTGCGAACAAGCCGGAGCCCGCTGGCGCGGCTGCTCCCGGTGCGGACGCAATGGGCGGAATGATGTAATAACTTTTTGTCCCTGATGGGGCAAAAAGTTATGGAATCCGAAGGGCACGAAGTGACCTTCGGTGGTGAGATGCCGCTGGAAACTAACCCGGCATAATCACACCGCATCCGTATGAGGCGGGGGCGGCTACCCATGAAGGGTGGCCGCCCCCGCTTTTGTGTGCCCGTGCGTCCTGTCCCGGCGGTGGAGGCGGTAGAATGGCTCCTTATGGAATGCGCCTATTTTCGTGATGACCTCTGCTCCTCCTGCCCCAGCATTGAGACCGCCTACACCGCGCAGGTGCAGGCGAAGCAGGAGCATGCCCGCGCCCTGCTCGCTAACTACCCGCAGCTACAGTGGCTGGACCCGGTGACCAGTGCGGAGGCGGGCTTCCGCAACAAGGCGAAGCTCGTGGTGGGCGGTTCGGCGAAGAACCCGACCCTCGGCATCGTGGATTACCGCACGGGTGCCTCCACTGATCTTGGCGAATGCCCGCTCTATATGGAGCCGATTCAGGCGGCTATACCGGTGCTGCGTGAGCTGATTCAGCGTGCAGACCTGACCCCTTATGACATTCCGAACCGTCGCGGTGAGCTGAAGAATATTCTGGTGACTGCTTCGGCGGCGGGTGAGCTGATGGTGCGTTTCGTGCTGCGTTCGAAGAAGCTTCTGGTGCCGATTCGCCGCCAGATGGGCTGGCTACAGGAGCGGCTGCCGAACCTGGCAGTGCTGTCGGTGAACCTGCTGCGTGAGCCGGTGGCGCGCGTTGAGGGTGATGAGGAGATTATTCTCTCGGAGCGTCAGACCCTGCCGATGCAGGTGAATGACCTGACCCTGCATTTGCGTCCGCAGAGCTTCTTCCAGACGAACACGAAGGTCGCTGAGGCGATGTATGCGCAGGGCCGTGAGTGGGTGCGTGAGGTGGCTCCGCGCTCGCTGTGGGATCTGTACTGCGGTGTGGGCGGTTTTGCCCTGCATGCCGCTTCGGTGATGGATGGCGGCTCGGTGACGGGCATTGAGATTAGTGCGGAGGCGGTTGCTTCGGCACAGCGCACGGTCGCTGAGTACGGTCTGGAGGGCGTGGACTTTTCGGCTCAGGATGCGCCGGAGTTCGCGGTGTCTTCGGGCGCGGTGCCGCAGATGCTGGTGGTGAATCCGCCGCGCCGCGGTATTGGTGAGAGCTTGTGTGCGTGGATTGAGGGTTCGGGTATTGACCGTGTGGTGTATTCGAGCTGTAACGCGGTGACTTTGGCGAAGGATCTGGAGCGTATGCCCTCGTATGCGCCGGTGCAGGGCCGTGTGCTGGACATGTTCCCGCATACGGACCACTATGAGGTTATGACGTTGCTGAAGCGCGGGTAGGTTTCTCGGGTCAAGCGCTCATTCCTATCCCAAGTCCGCGAGCAGATACATAACACTAGGGCGCGAGCAGGTGATTTTTGGCCGAGCAGGTAGTATTTTTCCTGCATGCTCGGCCAAAAATCACCTGCTCGCGGTGTTATCAGGGTTGCCCGCAACGTGGCGGAGGTGAGGCGATGATGCCCCGAGGCGATATACAGAGCACAGTCATGCACCCGCACGGCTCTTTGCCTCATTCCGCGATTCCTGCGCCCGTATCGCTCGCGCAGTCGGGCCGAGAATGAACGTGAATACGGTGGCGATGATGAAGAGTGCCCCTCCGGTAACAATGGTGTTGATCGCGCCGAACGCTGGTACCGCCCATCCGGTGATGAGGTACCCGACCATACCCGCTAGGGAGAAAACCACACCCATGAAGCTGTAGACGCGCCCGCGCATGTGTTCGTCGATAGCGTCTGCGAAGAGGACTTGCCCGAGCACTTCTTCGGGTCCGTAGAACATGCCCCAGATGAACCAGAGCACGAGTACCGCCCACAGCGCCGGGTGTAGTCCCATACTCAGACAAACGGCGCCGTAGCCGAGTCCGGAGATGCACATCCACCCGCGTTTGGTCATACGCACCCGCCCGGCGCCTGTACCGACGCCGAGTTTGGCTGAAAGCCAGGAGCTGATCACGCATCCGGCGGCGTAGACGGAAGTTGCGATTCCGAAGGCGGTGTAGTCGTGCCCGAGGCCGCGGGTGAGGTATTCGAGCATGGGCAGGGTGGTGATGGGTACGGCGGCGATGGAGAGGAACCAGAAGGTGAGCATACCGCGCACGATGGGGTTGTGTGCGGTGTAGGCGGCGCCTTCGCGCAGGAGTCTGCCGGTGTGGTGTTCCTGCACGGTGGCGGTGCGTTCGGCGTGGGTGAGGTCGTAGTTGCGTATGGTGGCGACGGTGAGGGCAGCGAGCAGGTTGAGGGTGCCTGCGAATCCGACGGCGAGGGCTGGGGTGGTGAAGGATGCGACGGCGGCTGCGATGGTGGGGCCGAGGGTTTGGGCGAGGAAGATGAGGCTGCCGCGGCGTGCCATGTATTTTTGGTAGTCGTCGCCGAGCAGGGAGGGCATGGCGGCGGAGGCTGCGGGGGATGAGAAGGTGCCGAAGGTTGAGACGAGGAATGCGATGGTGAGGAAGGCGGGTAGTCCTGCGGCGGCGTAGAGGGCTGGGGATGCGATGAGTAGGGCGGCGCTGGCGAGCCTGAAGCTGACGGTGAGGGTTTTGCGGTTGAATTTGTCGGCGATAGCGCCTGCGAATGGTGCGAAGAGGATGACGGGGACTGCCTCGACGACCATGACGATAGCGGAGTGGGCGAGGTCGCCGGTGGCGCCGTAGGTCAGCAGGGGCATGGCGATAGCTTGGATACTGGACGCAAGAGCATCAGAAACCTGCGCGGTCAGGAGCGTGAGCTGCCCGCGTGCGTTCAGCGGCGTTGCTGATGTGGGTTTTGCGGTCGCGTCTGGTGTGTTTGTTGGAATGCGCGACGCAGGTGATTCAGGGTGCTCAGGCGAAGGGTCTGTGGTGCGTCTCATAATACTGTGGATTCTATCACGGGTAAGAACGCTGTAACCGAGGCGAAACAAGACACAAGATGCGCGAGCAGATAACAGTCCGTTATCTTCTCGCCGAAATATTATCTGCTCGCGGTGTTATCGGGGTTGCCCGCAACCGGGCGGTGGCGTCTCGGGCTGGTTGTGTCCGAGGCGCCACCGCTTTTTCGTTCCCCTCTAGCGGGCGTGAAATTCTATCCCTGCGCCGCGAAATCCTGTGCCGCGAGAATACCCGCCGCGTACGCCGCCTGACCCACGTGCTGGGTTGCGTCGTCAATCAGGCTGACCAGGCGCATACCGCGAGTTACCGGCGGAGTCCACGAACGGTCAATAATCTCGCTCAAATCAGCCTCGCTCAGTGTCTGCGCGTAGTCGGCGAGCGCCTCGCCGGTCGCCACAAGGTACTCCACCAGCAGGGCAGAATCTTCAACCACGATGGAGCGTGCCTGCTCGGCGGTGTGACCGTAGCCCATGGTGTCGCCGAGCTCGCCCAGGTTGAAACGCTCCCTGAAACCCTGAGTCTCCCAGACCTGCGGCTGACCATTCAGAGCAGAAAGCTGCATGTCCATTTGTCGTCCTGCATGCCAGAGGAGCCAGGCGATAGAGTTCGGGTGCCCACCCGGATGTGCGTTCAAAGCCTCGGGGGATAGCCCCTTGACGGCTACGGCGGCTTCGATGCCGGGGCGGCTGGCGGCGTCGTGCAGAATATCGTGGGTTTTCATAAAGTCCTCCTGAAAATGTTGGCTGCTCGTAGGCTGGCTTCTCGTAGGGAGCCGGGTAGTTTCAGTCTACGCCCGCACGGGCTGAGGGGCGGCTGGGGCCAAGAAAAAATGTGGCGCACGGGAATAATACTCATTTCTTCCCGTTGAACTCTGTGAAGACATCATTATCTAAATTTCACAGGAGAATATTATGACCACCCCCGCTCAGTTGCACTTTGACATGGTCGTCATCGGCTTCGGCAAGGGCGGCAAGACCCTCGCCGGCGCATACGCCAAGACCGGCAAGAACGTTGCCCTCATTGAACAGTCCAGCGGCATGTACGGCGGCACCTGCATCAACATCGGTTGCGTACCCACCAAGGCGCTCGTACACCGCGCCGACGAGTTCCGCGCCAGCGGCGAGCGCAGCCTTGAAGAAGCAAACGCCGCCTACGAATCCGCCGTGGTTTTCCGTGACAAGCTGACCGGCATGATGCGCGCCAAGAACCGCGAGATTCTGCTGTCCAACGAGACCGCTAAGCTCATTGACGGTCACGCACGTTTCGTCTCCGACACCGAGGTTGAGGTCACCGCGGGCGAGGACACCCTGCGCGTTACCGCCGACTACTTCATCATCAACACCGGTGCCGTGTCGGTTATCCCGCCGATTGAGGGCATCCGCGAATCTGAGCGTGTGCTCACCTCCACCGAGCTGCAGAAGCTCACCCCGCGCCCCAAGCGTCTGGGCATTATCGGTGGCGGCCCCATCGGTGTTGAGTTTGCCGGTATTTTCTCCTCCTACGGTACCGAGGTGACCATTCTGGACGGTGCACCCGCCCTCTTCGGCCGCTACGACGAGGACGTTGCCCAGGTTGCCCGCGAGATTATCGCAGACCAGGACATTACCGCTCACACCGGCGTGCGTGTGCAGTCCTTCAAGGACGGCGCTGACTCGGTGACCGTAACCTACCTCGACTCCGAGGGCGCTACCCGGGAGCTGGAGGTGGACTACGTGATGGTTGCGACCGGCCGCAAGCCCGCCACCGAGGGTCTGGGTCTGGAGAACACCAGCATCGAAACCAATGACCGCGGCGCAATTGTCGTGGATGAGCACCTGCGCAGCACCGTGCCGAACATTTTCGCGCTCGGTGACGTGAACGGCGGCCCGCAGTTCACCTACATCTCCATGGATGACTACCGTGTGGTGCTCTCCCAGCTGGTCGGTGACGGTTCCCGCTCCACCAAGGACCGCAAGGCAGTGGCTTCGACCATTTACATGAACCCGCCGCTGTCTTCCGTGGGTCTGACCGAGCGTGAGGCAATCGAGGCTGGCCACAAGGTGAAGGTCGCTTCGAAGCCGGTTGCCGCGGTTGCCGCGATGCCGCGCGCGAAGACCCAGGAGAACCCGCGCGGCATCATGAAGTTCGTGATTGACGCGCAGACCGACCAGATTCTGGGTGCCCAGCTGCTGGTAATCGAGTCCATGGAGGTTATTAACCTGGTGGCTCTGGCGATGCGCCACGGCATTACTGCTTCGCAGCTGCGCGATGAGATTTACACTCACCCCTCGATCACTGAGGGCCTGAATGAGGTTCTTGCCGTCGCGGCGCCCGTGAACTAGTTGAACTAGAATCGCGTCTGGATTCGCGGTTCGTATAGCGTTTCTGCTTGTCTGAGTGCTTCCCTGCCCGTTCCTCCCGTTGTGCTGTCAACGGGGGTGCGGGTGGGGAAGCATTTTTGTTAAGGCTCATATATACCTTGCACCTAAGCATGCCCTAAGATGGTTATGAGATAAGCGCAAGCTCACCGGTTGGGTGGTCAGCGCGAGAGGGCTCGGAGGAGACACCCACTCGCTGCTACACCCACCACAGCGCACCGCCTGCGCCGCGCATACAACCGAAAACCATAGGCACGAACCGGGAGAATCATGGCACTGCCCAAAATCAAGCCCTACACCTACGTCGACCGTGAACACAGCAACCGCGTGAGCTGGCCCGTGGACCCCTCCCGCGCTGTACTGCTCGTGCACGACATGCAGGTACACTTCGTCCAGGCTTTCGAAGGGGCCAACCTGGGTGAGGGCAACGACAACCCGGACGCCCAGATCAACATCGCCATTCGGAACCTGCGCCGCCTCATTGACGCCGCCCACACCGCCGGAATCCCGGTCTACTACACCGCGCAGCCGCCGCGCCAGAACCCCGAAGACCGCCGCCTGCTCATCGACTTCTGGGGCGACGGCCTGCAGAACGACGAGTCCGCCCGCGTGCTCGACGAACTGGCACCCACCGACCGCGACACCGTGCTGACCAAGTGGCGCTACTCCGCGTTCGTGCGCAGCCCCTTCGAGGACCTGCTCAAGGAGTCTGGCCGCGATCAGCTCATTATCGGCGGCGTGTACGCGCACATTGGCTGCCTGACCACCGCCCTGGAGGCGTTCATGCGTGACATTCAGCCGTTCATGGTTGCGGATGCGCTCGCCGACTTCTCGGAGGAGGAGCACCGCATAGCGTGCGAGTACGCTTCGGGTCGTTGCGCCCGCGTGCTGAACACCGCCGATGTACTCGCCGACCTGCATGCTGCAGAAGGTGCTGAGAAGGCTGAGACTGCTGAGGAGGCGCGCGCATGAGCTGGGTCATTGTGACCGGCGCGAACGGCGGTATTGGTGAGGCAACCGTCCACCAGCTCATCAAGAACGGTTATTCGGTGTTTGCGGCTGACCTTGCGGAGCAGCCCATTGCTTCCTTCGGTACCTACGGGGACGCGATCTTCCGCTACCGCGCCGTAGACGTTACGAGCGAAGAGTCCGTCACCGCCCTCGCCAACGCTGTAGCGGCACTCGACGAACCCATCACCGGCGCAGTGCTCGCCGCGGGCATCGCCCACAGCCAGCCGCTGCTGGAAACCAGTTTCGCGACCTGGAAGCGCCTGCACGCGGTCAACTCCGACGGCGTGTTCCTGTGCCTGCGCGAATTCGCGCGCATCATGATTGACCAGCAGGAGAGCGACCCGGCGAACAGCCGCTCCCTGGTGACGGTCGCCTCCAACGCGGCACGTGTGCCCCGCGCGGAGTTTGGCGCCTACGGTGCATCGAAGGCGTCGGCGGCGCGCGTGAGTTCCAGCTTCGGCCTGCAGCTTGCCGCGCACGGTATTCGCGTGAACTCGGTCTGCCCCGGCACCACCCGAACCCCCATGGTGACTGACGCCTGGGAGGGTGAGGATCGCTCCGCCCTGCCGGTTGCCGGTAACCCGGAAACGTTCCGCCTGGGCATTCCGCTGCGCCGTATTGCCGACCCGGCGGATATTGCGGCGGTCAACGCTTTCCTCATTTCTGAGGCGGCACGCCACATCACCATGCAGGAGATTGTCGCTGACGGCGGCGCGACCCTCTAACGGCACCCCGCGTCCGGCGTTTAGATGCCCGGCGCGAACCCACACACCACTGATAGAAGTACGATGACGAACCTTCCCGACTTTATCTTTTCCACCGGCACCCGCGTTCTGCGCGCATCCGGTGCGATGACCCCTGTTACCTTCGATAATGCCCTGGACGAGGCGAAACGTGCCGGTAGCGCCGTCGTGGGTCTGATTCCTTTTGACCCCGATATGCCCGCCTACCTCTTCGTGCCTGAACGCCTGGAGGAGCAGCAGGTGCCGGTCCCCGAGCAGACCGTGGCGCTTGCCGAGCCGGTATCGGTCACCGGCCGGCAGAACGACCGGTTCCGTGCCGCCGTTGCGACCGCCGTGGAGCGCATGAAGGCGGGTGAGCTGAGCAAGATCGTGCTTTCGCGTGTGCTCACCGCCCGCTACGCACCCGGCGCTCTCAACCTGGAGGCGCTGTACAACAACCTGCGCGCCCAGCAGCGTTCCGCATTCAACTTTGCGGTGCGCCTGCCCGACGGTGAGCGCGGCATGAGCGGAAGCTACCTGATGGGCGCCTCCCCGGAGCTGGTGTTCCGCACCGAGGGCCGCGCCTTCAAGACCCACCCGCTTGCCGGTAGCGCCCCGCGCATTGCCGAGCCCGGTAGCGCCGAGGACGAGGCGATTCGTGACCGCCTGTTCGCCTCGCCGAAGGACCGCCACGAGCACGCCTACGTCATTAACGACATTGCCAAGCGCCTGGCCCCCATTGCCGAGGAGCTGAACGTACCGCAGGTGCCCTCGCTGCTGCAAACCCCGCAGCTGTGGCACCTGGCGACCCCCATCGACGGCGTGCTGAAGGAGGGGCTGACCTGCCTGGACGGTGCCCGCGCGATCCACCCGACCCCCGCGATTTGCGGTGCCCCCACTGAGAAAGCGCTGGAGCTGATTCGCCAGCTGGAGTCTTTCGAGCGCCGCTACTTTGGCGGCCTGGTCGGCTACATGGACGCCGAGGGTAACGGCGAATGGGCGCTGGTGCTACGCTGTGCCCAGGTCAGCCCGGACGAGGCGGTGCTGTACGCTGGCGCGGGTATCGTGGCTGACTCCGACCCGGAGCTGGAGCACACGGAGACCGGCACGAAGCTCGGTAGCTTTGGCCGCGCCCTGGGCGTGGACACTCTGGGCGAAGATACCCCTTAGGTTCTGCCACGAACTCCTTGACGAGGCAGAATACAACGACTGAATACGATGACTGAATAAAACGACGGAACGCGCTCGCTGGCATGGCGGGCGCGTTCCGTCGTTGTATCAGGTGTTAGGGGATTGAGCGTGACTAATCGGTGAGCAGGCGCTTGAGCTCCAGGGGAGTAGCCACCGGCAGAAGCTGAGCCTCAACCTGCGCGGGCTCACCCTCGGCAGGGTTCTCCACTGCCAGGGCGATGAGCATCTTCTGCGCGTGCTCGGGGTTCTCCGCGTCGGGGAGCGCCACGGGTACCCACTGCAGGCTAAAGCTTCGCTCGATAGCCTCGCCGCCCTGATTACCGCCCTGATCGCCGCCTCCCTGAGCTGTGGGTGCGCTAAAGGTCGCTTGGGTGGTCAAGCTGTCCTGAGTCAGTACGCGCAGGGCGGTCGGCTCGGGAGTATCGCTGTCTAGAAGGTCCCCCGGGACCTCCTCGTTCATGGCAAGTTCGAGCGCATCCAGCAGGTCATCGGTGAGCTGTACCCGAACCAGGGAGGGCACCACGCTCAGGCCGTGGCCGGTCGCCTTGAGCACCGCCTCCTTAGCGGTCCACAGCGCCACCGAGAACAGGTGCAGTACGGGCGCGGGACGTTCCTGCGCCACCTGCTCATAGAATGCACGTTCTTCATTGGAGAGCGCTAGGCGCGCAAAACCGGAGAACAGGCGCGCATCCAGGGTCTCAACATCCACGCCGAGCACCGCCGAAGAATTACGACTAAACGCGCCCACCACCAGCGGATTCACCTGCGACATATTGAAATTCACGCCCGCAATACGCGGCTTGCCGTGCTTCTTACCGCTGGTGCACAGGGTGCAGGAACGATCCACCTCAATCTCAGAAGCGGCACTGGACGGCACATCCAGACGCGCCGCCGCCATAGCGCGCATGAGCGCCTGAGTGCTCAGGTAGCTGACCGCCGCCGTGGAGGTCGGCAACTGCGCCGCATGCTGCTGCTCGGCAAGACCCAGGTAGCTCAACCAGCTAAAACGCAGGGAACCGTACATTGTGCGGGTGGGAAGAGCGAAAATCTGCACGCGCTCGCTCGGGCGGGCGGTAGGGCGCTCCGGGCGCTGTGCGCCGGGTGTTTCGGGGGCAGAATAGCTCATAGGTTTAGTGTACCCGCCCGGCATTACGGCAATGAGCGCGTCCGAGGCTACTTGAGGTTATCCACAGTGGCGACTGTGTGCTACGCACCCTCGCCGCCGGTGCGGTAAAGTCATCACAGACATCATTACGGACAGCCGCCCGCACGCTAGAGGGGTGGCAGCTTAGAAAGAAGGTACCGTGAACAGCACGCAAGAAATCATTGCCGCCGCAGACGGCTCGGCGCTGGGCAACCCCGGACCGGCGGGCTGGGCATGGTATATCGACGACGACCACTGGGCGAGCGGCGGCTGGGCGCACGGCACCAACAACATGGGTGAGCTCAAGGCGGTCTTGGACCTGTTCGAGGCGACCGCATCCCGCCCGGAGGCGAAGCTGCGCGTGTACTGCGATAGCCAGTACGTCATTAACTCGCTGACTAAGTGGATGCCCGGCTGGAAGAAGAAGGGCTGGAAGAAATCTGACGGCAAGCCCGTGCTCAACCGCGACCTGCTGGAGGCGCTGGATCAGGCGCTGACCGGCCGCGACTACGAGTTTATTTGGGTGAAGGGCCACGCGGGTCACGCGCTCAATGAGAAGGCGGATTCCCTGGCGAACGGTGCCGCGCGCGCCTACCAGGAGGGCCGTGAACCCGCGCACGGCCCCGGCTTCGGTGCGGCTGCTGAACCCACTACTGCGGCTGAGCCTGTGGAGGCTCCGGCTGTTGAAGTGCCGATTGTGAACGCTCCGGTTGCAGAACCTGCCCTCTCTGACGTTGCGCTCTCTGATTCGGCGCCCTCCGAGTCTTCCGCGGACGCCCACCTGCCCATGCAGGAATTCACCGCAGCCGAGATCGAGAACGCCCAGCGCGGCGTGGAGAGCCTGCGCCTGTCCGGTCTGTTGCGCCCCGCCTCCGCGGTGAACGCCCCCGACCCGGAGGCGGTCCGCACCCGCAAGGAACAGCTGGCGCTCGCGGCAGAGCGTGCCGCTGAGCGTGACGCAAAGGCACTGGCACGCCAGCAGGAGGAGACCGCTCAGCAGGCATCGAGTGCCGCGCAGGCGGAAGAAGAGGATGACCTGACCGGTCTGGAAGAGTTCGCAGGTCTGGACCCGAACGATGTTGACCCGGCGGAACTGCTGGGCGAGACGGAAGCGCACGCAGAAGAGCAGGCGGTAGAGCCCGCCGCGGCGCCCGCACAGACCGTAGAGCCCGCTCAGGTTGAGGCACCCGTGAAGGACGCACCCGCTTCTGCCCCTGCGGCACCCGCGGCACCCGCTCTGAACCCCGAGGAAGCCGCCGCCGCAGAACAGCTACTCGAAAGCCGCGGCTCCGTCATGGAGGCACCGCAGCTGGAGTCCATGCTGCACGAGCGTCTGGTGTGGGTGACCGCCACCGGTAAGTCGGTGTCCCGCTCCTCGGTGCTGCAGTACCGCGAACGCGCCTTCACCCAGCAGGGTGCCCCACTCAAGCAGGGTATGCAGGTGCTGGATTCTTCCAGCGTGCTGGTTATGGCGGCGGTTGCGACCGCGCGTGGTCGCGTGAGCCG
Source organism: Rothia sp. HMSC071C12 (assembly GCF_001813895.1). Lineage (NCBI taxonomy): Bacteria > Bacillati > Actinomycetota > Actinomycetes > Micrococcales > Micrococcaceae > Rothia > Rothia sp. HMSC071C12. The sequence goes on along the minus strand of NZ_KV814374.1, from coordinate 339,994 downwards.
TTCGAGCATTTGGCATTACGATGCTGAGCGCGGCCTGTGGCGTCTGCGTTTCCGCCAGGAGACCCCTGCTTCCTAAAGCTCAGCTCCTAAAGCTCAGCTCCTAAGGAATGGGCTCTTGGGCGCAAAGATTTCCGTGCAATAAAACCCCGCCGCATCCTCATTCTCGAGGATGCGGCGGGGTTTTCTCAATAGATGTTCGCCGCCTTCTGGCAAATCTGGCGGGCGGTGTGCCGTGCGTCCGGGACCTTTAAACCACCCGGCCTGCTGCCTGGCTGCGGGTGGGGTTTTGGGCTTGCCGCCCTGACCCCTTAGCCGACGAACATGGAGGCGTTAGCCTGCTCGGTGTCTGCGTAGTTCACGCCTGCGCGGGTGAGTGCCTCGTTGATCTGGGTGATGGATGCTTCGACCTGGCGCTGGGTTGCGTGCCACTGGTCCAGTACGCCCTGGAAGTTGGCGGATGCGGAGCCGGTCCAGGAGCTCTGCAAATCGTGCAGGGATGCGGTCATACCGTTGACGTCTGCGGTGATGGATGCGACGTAGGATCGTGCCTGTGCGCTCTTGGCTGCGATGACTTCGGAATCGACATTGAACTGTGCCATGGTTTTTCTCCTTTGAGATATGTGAGATAGGTGGGGCGGTTGCCCCGTGGTGGCGCTTGGGGTGTGGATCTCTGGAAGGGTTGAGTTCCTGACCGGAAGCTTGTTATCACTATATCTTTCAAAATGCATCAAATGAGCTAAAAAGTGATTATTAAATAAATCTGTGGATAAACCCGCCAGATTCACTCCGCATCTCGAAAAAATCGAAAGCCCTCCCGAAAATGACGTCGCCATGACGCGCGCTAGGTTGTTCCCGCTGTTCTTTAGCCGTGCCGCTCCTTCTTACTCACGCTCTCTTTACTCGCGCCGCCGCGAGTTATCATCCCGCCTCCGGCGCACAGCAAAACCCCCGAACCGCAGAACACTCAAGTTCCACAATCCGGGGGTTTATGCATCAGTACTACTTCATCAGCTGATCGTCCGAGACGGGCGGCGGATAGAACGGCAAAGAAATCACGAAGGTAGCGCCGCCACCATCGGTCTCTTCAATGTGAATCCTGCCCTCATGCTGCTCGATAATCGCAGCCACAATGGACAGACCCAGACCCGTACCGCCGGTCTCACGCGAACGTGAAGCATCGGTGCGGTAGAAACGCTCGAAGACGCGCTCGCGGTCCTCGCCGTGAATGCCGGGGCCGTGGTCGCGCACCTCCAGCACGGACAGCGGGAAGCCGTGAACCTCTTCGCGTACGCCCACCGCAATCTCCAGGGGAGAGCCGTCGGGGGTGTAGCGCATGGCGTTGGTCAGCAGGTTCGCCACGACCTGACGCAGGCGTGATTCGTCGCCGAGTACGGTTGCGGAGGTCGGCGCGACCTCTTCGTTCAGACCCACCAGGGACACTGCACGGTCGGGTGCCGTAGCGTAGGCGTCGTTCGTAGCGTCCACCGCAAGGTTGAACAGGTCGAAGGGCGCCAGCTTGGATTCGCGGCGCTCATCAATACGCGCCAGGGTCAGCAGGTCTTCCACGAGCTGACCCATACGCTTGGACTCCGATTCGATGCGGCTCATCGCGGTAGCGACAGCCTCATCGGTCGGTAGCGCGCCCTGACGGTACAGCTCCGAGTAGCCTCGAATACTGACCAGCGGGGTGCGCAGCTCATGCGAAGCGTCACCCACGAAGCGGCGCATTTTCGCCTCGCTCTTCTCGCGGGCTTTGAAGAGCATTTCAATCTGGGTGAGCATCGTGTTCAGCGAAACCGCGAGGTTACCGATCTCGTTGCTGGGGTTGTAGTCCTCAATACGCTGAGAGAGGTCACCGGCAGCGATCTTGGCGGCGGTCTGCTCCACGCGAGCCAGCGGCTCGAAGGTGCGGGTCACAATCACCCAGGTCATCGCAATCGCGGAGGCGAGAGTCGCCAAACCAAACGCGAAGGTCAGCACACCCACGAGGGCGACCACCTGGTTCGTTTGTTTCAGCGGCATGGCAATAACCAGAGATGCCGCCTCCGTCAGCCCAGAAGAATCTTTCGATTCAATGGGCACGGCGAGCACGCGCCAATCGGAGGAGCTGCCCACCGAGTTGACGGTGACTGCCTCCTCGTTTTGCTTGCGAACCTTCTCTTCGGTCCAGCCCTGCAGCGCCGGCTCGCTGAACTGTTCGCTGTCCTCGGACTTGAGCGAGTACAGTACGTTGCCGTCCTTATCGAGCAGGTACAGGCGGTAGGTGCTCAGGGATTGTTCCTGATTGCCGGAAGGGCGCACGGTCGCCAGCTGCACGAGTGAGGGGGCGCTGTTCTTCATCTCTTCGTCCAGCTGGTGCACCATCTGGGCACGCAGAGCGGAAATCGCCACCAGGCTCGTCACCGCAATGGAGAGGGCGATGAGCATGGAGGTAATGAGTACCAGCTGGGTGCGAAGGGAAAGAGACTGGGGGATCCGGTCGAGGGGTTTGAGCGCCACGTTAGCCTCGAGAACCGCGAATCATGTAGCCCACACCGCGCTTGGTGTGGATGAGCGGCTCGTGGTTTTCACGGTTGTTGTCAATCTTGCGGCGCAGGTACGAAATATAGGACTCAACGATGGAGGAGTCGCCGTTGAAATCGTACTCCCACACGTGGTCGAGAATCTGCGCCTTGGACAGTACGCGGTTGGCGTTGAGCATCAGGTAGTGCAGCAGGTTGAACTCGGTGGGGGAGAGGTCAATCTCTTCGTCACCGAGGAACACTTCGTGGGTGTCCACGTTCAGGGTGAGGGCGTCAACGCGCAGTACGGCGTCGTCCTCTTCCTGGACGCTGCGGCTACGGCGCAGAATCGCGCGGATGCGGGCGATCACCTCGTCGAGGGAGAAGGGCTTGGTGACGTAGTCGTCACCACCGGCACCCAGACCGGTTACCTTGTCCTCGGTGGCGTCCTTTGCGGTCAGGAAGAGTACGGGGGTGGTGGTGCCGTTTTCGCGCAGGCGGCGGGTCACCTCGAAGCCGTCCATGCCGGGCATCATGACGTCCAGGACAATGAGGTCGGGGTTTTCGGCGTGCGCCTTTTCGAGGGCTTCGCGGCCGTTGCCGGCGGTAACTACTTCAAAACCGGCGAAACGCAGGGAGGTGGCGAGCAATTCAAGAATGTTGAACTCGTCATCGACGACTAGGAGTTTTGCTTCAGCAGACATACTCTATCTTTCTCTCTGAATGGCAGGCTGTACTTGATAAGTGAATGATGTGTGTGAGCTTGCGGCTCAAATCTTTATGCCTTGTTGCGGCGCATGACCGACAGGATGAGTGCGGCCATGAGTGCAATAAAGGCGACGGGTAGGAGGACCAGCGGAATCTGGCTCATGAGGGCGGGCGGCGTTGCCCCAACCCACTTCATCACGAGCATGGCAACTCCGGTGAGCAGACAGAGCAGGGCGAGAAGCGCACCTGCCGCGCCGAGCCAACGGATGGCTCCGGCGTAGGGCAGGGGTGCAGGGATCTGCTCTGCAGTGTTGTGCTTATCCTGTGCGGGTTCATTACTCATGAAATTAACGGTATCAGCTCACACACAGCTGTTCGTGGGCGAAGCCCCAGATTTAGCGGTTTGAGACCCAAATTCACAGCGTATGCGAAGCTTGGAGCGGGCGCCGCAATGTTTGCGCACGCGAGATGCTTTAATAGGGGTATGTCTGAACAGGTTATTGAACTGCTCCCCGAAACTACGCCCGCTACTGACGCGCCCGCAGAGTCCGTTGTGCCTTCTGCCGCGCCTGAGAGCACCGACGAGGGTAGCGCTGTACCTGCTGAGACTCAGCCCTCCGTGAACGCTGAGGAGACTGAGGCGGCTGATACGCCCACTGAGGGATCTACCGCTGAGGAATCTGCCTCCGGGGAATCTGCTGCCGAAGAAACCGCACAGAACGAAGACTCCACCCCCGACCCCTTCACCCCGCTGGATGAAGAGGTGGGTGCCCCCTCCCTGGGTGTTCCGCACAAGCTGCGCCGCACCTCCAAGGTGGATGAGATTCTTGCCGCCGCAAAGGATGTGGCGTTGCAGGGCGTTCAGGAAATCGCTCCGGCACACGCTATCGGCCTGGTGCACCACGTGCGCGCCGAGGAAGAGCGTCTGAGTACTCACCTTTTCGAGTGCACCCTGCCCGGTTACCGCGGCTGGTTCTGGTTCGCGACCCTCTCGCGTGCGCCTCGTTCCCGCGTGGCAACGATTTGCGAGGTTGGTCTGCTGCCCGGTGATGATGCGCTCATCGCGCCGGATTGGGTGCCGTGGGCTGACCGCGTTCGCCCGGAAGACCTGGAGGAGAACGCCGAGCAGGAGAACGCAGAGTCTGCTGAAACCGCTGAGGCAGAGGAATCTGCTGAGCTTGCAGAGAACAAAGCGGAAGAGAACGAATCTGCCGTGGAAGAAACCGCTGAGGCTGAGTCCGCAGAGTAAGCCTACCGTCTACTCCTCTTAATAAGGGGTGGGTTAGCAAAAGCGTATATATAAGGTGTCTTGAGTCGTCCAATGAGTTTTCATTGGACGACTCAATGACTTAAGCCGTGGCAAAAGCCGCTGAAAAAGTACATAATAGATTATTGAATTAAGTAACGACTTAGGCAGTGCTATCTAAGTACTGTTGCGGTGATAGCTGGGAGAGATATATGACAGACCTCATCGATACCACAGAGATGTATTTGCGCACCATCCTCGAACTGGAGGAAGAGGGCATCGTCCCCATGCGTGCGCGCATCGCTGAACGACTCGAGCACTCCGGCCCGACCGTTTCCCAGACTGTGGCACGCATGGAGAAGCACGGCCTGCTCACCGTTGAGCCGGACCGCCACCTCGAACTGACCGAGGAAGGCCGCCACAAGGCGGTCGAGGTAATGCGTAAGCACCGCCTGGCTGAGCGACTGCTCTCCGACATCATTGGTCTGGAACTTGAATACGTGCACGAAGAAGCATGCCGCTGGGAGCACGTCATGAGTGACAAGGTGGAGAAGCGCATCCTGGAGATGCTCAAGGACCCCAAGTTCTCCCCGTACGGCAACGCTATCCCTGGACTGGAGGACCTGGGTCACGCTAGCGAGAAGAACGACGAGCGTACCGTGCCCATGTCCCTGGCGGCACGCGACTCCGGTCCCGAGGACCGTTTCACTATTTCTCGCTTCCCCGAGTCCATTCAGACTGACGTTGAGTTGCTGAAGCTGCTGGCTGACGCAGGTATTGTTTACGGCGCTTCGGTGTCCGTGGTCGCCGGTCAGGACGATGACGTGATTGTTCACGCCGACGGTGAAGAGGACACCCTCTCCCTGGATATGGACGTGGCAAACGCAATTGTGGTCAAGCGCGGCGGCAACCTCTAAGCTCTAATTCTGAGAGTCCGCTAACCCAGTTCACGCTAAACGGTGGTATCGCCTCCTCACTTGAGGAGGCGGTACCACCGTTTTTTGTGCCGTTAGCTCCCTGAGAACCGGCTTTGTCTTAGATAATGGACGATTTAGCTCAATAATCGGAGTAAAACGCCGCATATAAGGGAAGAATCGGGGAAAGCGGAGGAACGAGGCGTATTCGGGCTGCAAAAGGTGGACTAAGTGGCGTAGATCAGTGGCCCAGGCTACCCTCACGTGAGCGAGCATATACTCCTCTCTTAACTTTTTGGCAACTGCGCTTGAGTGCATTTTTCGCGTTTTTCGCTTAAATCTGAGGTTGAAGCTAAGAGACACGCCGGTTTCTGAGTGAGTATATGGGAGCAAAAGCTTAAGAGACGAGGGTCATTTTTAAGAGTTTTGAACCATGCCCTTAAGGGGTGGTAGTGCATTAAAAGCGAATGTGCATCCTTGTGAAATGCCTAGTCAAACGCCTTAATCTGCTTAAGCTCCCATAAATAAACGGGGTTCTAGTTGCCCAAACCCGCTCCGTTCCGCCGGGGGTGAAAGCTCAAAATTTAAGTCCGAATGAAGTGACAACTGGGAGTTTTCTGTGTATTCTCGATTTGTGCCTAAATCCTAATCGTAAGAGGGCACCGTCGAAGCGGTTCCGCTGAGTTCTGCCAACGCTTCGATGAACGTCTACCCAATATGGCAGAAGCGGGGGACCCAATCCCCAAGCTGGGATACGGCTTCTCAATCGAGAGGCCTCGGGGCTAAGTCACTTCGGTGGCCGAGCGAATCCATGCTCGAGTCCGACAGCTCACCTCGTCAGGCAATGGAGGAATTACCAATGGCTAAGAAGATCGTACGTACCGCAGGTGCAACCCTCGCAGCAGGCGCAATCCTGCTCGGCTCGACCGTTCCCGCGAACGCATTTGCACAGATCCCCGCTGCTGCTGATCTGTCCTACGACTACACCAACTACGAGTTCGACTACACCAGCTACAACACCCCCGCAACCACCTACGTTGCACCCCAGGCTCAGGCACAGCAGACCTACGTTGCTCCCGCAGCAGCTCCTGCACCCGCAGCTGAGACCGCCTACGTAGCACCCCAGGCTGAGACCCAGCAGGCTTACGTTGCACCCGTTGCAACCGAGGCTCCCGCTGCACCCGCAGCTTCCTCCGCTTCCACCGGTAACGCTTCCCGCGACGCAATCGTTGCAACCGCAATGAGCGGCCTGGGCGGCTCCTACGTTTGGGGCGGCAAGACCTTCGGTGCATGGGACTGCTCCGGCTTCACCTCTTGGGTTTTCGCTCAGCACGGCATCAAGCTGACCGCTTTCACCTACGCAATGAAGAACGAGCTGCGCCCGACCGCTAACCCCCAGCCCGGCGACATCGTCTTCCAGAACGGCTACAGCCACGTTGGTATCTACCTGGGCGACGGCAAGATGATCTCCGCTCTGAACCCCACCAACGGTACCCTGGTGCACCCCACCTCCTGGATGTCCGTTGACGGCTACTACACCGCTCTCTAAGCCTTAGCGCATAAGAGCTGGGTCTAGTCCAACATACTTCTCAAAAGGCGCCTACCCCGCACGGGGTGGGCGCCTTTTGCGTACCCGAAAGATTCCGTGAAAATACCGCCGAGAACGCACCTTAGTATGGGCGCATTCTCGGCGGTATGTGTTTTAGGTGTATGCGGCTAGGACGCGAGAGCCTGCAGAAGCCCCTGCGGGTCCTGCGACCACTCGCTGAGCTCTGCCTGCAGATTAGTCTGCGCGGGCTCCTCCCAGAGCTGCAGAGCCTGTTCGGAGAGGAAGATGCGCTTGCGCCCCAGAATCGAACGCAGGAAGGTCGTACGACCGGCACGGAATGCCTCATCGTCAAAATGGGAGTACTCGCTACGCACCCCGCGCAGGTAGCGGCGGTAGCGTGCCGAATCAGCCGCCAGGATAGCCATATCGGCATCGAGGAAAAACTGAATATCCGCTGGCTCATAGCCCGCCGGTAGATCGGCAGACTCGGGCAGCTTGTGGGTTGCCGTGGCACGCACCAGAAGGCTCACCATCTGCAGCTCGTCACCACTGAGCAGGCCCGCGGTAACCAGCGGCTCCAGGGAGATGTTCGCCAGCTGCTCGCTACGGCGCTCATCCTCACCCGGCGCGCCCTCGTACACCGCGTCGTGGAACCACGCCGCCAGAACCAACGCCAGGGGAGTAGAACCCTGCGTGCGGTATGCGTAGAGGCGGTCCAGATCAGTGAGCATCTGCGAAAGGTGCCCGCTGTGGTGGTAGGCGCGGTGCGGCTGCTCCCACGCCTGCAACAGGCTCTCACCCAGCTCCGCGACCTGTTGCTGGAATGTAGCGGGAGCCTTCTCGAGGCGGGGTGCAAACGCCGCCTCCCAGGCGCGAAGCAGGCGCGGGCGAATCTTCTCGGGGCGTTCCTTTAGGGGAATCCGCAGACCGCTGGCAATGAGCGTGCGAGTCAGTTCTGCACCGCTGAGTTCCTTCGCACCCGCCTGCACCAGCTCATCGTAGAGGTGCGCCGGAACATCGTAGTGGTCGCGGTCGAAGGCGCGTTCACTGATGCCCGCTGCTGCGGCGAACTCGTGCAGTTCCGCCAGGGATGCATCGGAGATGAGGTGCGAGAAGACGGTGCCGTGCGCGGGCCAGGTGGGCGGGTCAATGTAGATGCTCATTCGTACATTGTAGGAGCGGTTCTGCCGCCGGGTGCGGGTGTCCTCAAGCGGTGAACACAGGGCGGTGAACACGGGCTGTGCGGACCCTTGGTGCGGGGTGCTTTATACTGGATAGGTACGCCCTCGTAGCTCAGGGGATAGAGCACTTCTCTCCTAAAGAAGGTGTCGGACGTTCGAATCGTCTCGGGGGCACACAGAACCGGTATTCACGCCGGTACGAGAAAACCGCCCGTCGCTTGCATTAGCAGGCGCGGGCGGTTTCTCTGTTTCTGCACGTAACGAGCACTCAAGAAAACACGTTGTTATAGCTGAGACAGGTCAATCTTGCCCATCAGCAGGATTTTCTCGCGAGCGGCCTTATCCGCCATCAGCTCAGCAATATTGTGCGGGACAACCTGCCAAGAAATACCCCAGCGATCTACACACCAGCCGCAACGCTCCGCCTCAGGTATAGCCGAGAGCTGCTCCCAATAGTAATCAATCTCCTCCTGAGTACGGCACGAAAGAACTACCGAAACCCCCGGCGTGAATGTGAAATCGTGGAAAGTGCCGGAATCAGCAGCCGCCATCCAGGTGCCGTGCAGGTTGAAGTCGGTAAACATGACCGCATCTGCCTCAAAGGGGCTACCTTCCGGATAGTGGTACAGGGTACCGCGGCGGGCATCATCAAACATGGAAATCCAGCCGTTGGTGGCTTCCTCTGCATTGCCGTGATTCGTGCCGCCAAACATGAATGAGGGAATGACGAAGGGTCGAGGGTCACCCTCGGGGTTGGTGAGCATCAGCTGCCAGGTCATACCGAAACGATCGCGAACCCAGGCGTAGCGAGGAGAGAACGGGTACTCGCCTAACTCCATGAGTACACCGCCGCCGCTTAGCTTTTCGTAGAGCTCATCAAGGTAGGCGCGCGCCTGATCCTCACCGCCGAACAGGAGTGGGTCAAAGTTTAGGATGCAACTGATGTACTGGTTCGGGACGTACCGGTCATCACCATTAATGAGTGAGAGCTGGAAGCCATGGATGCTTAGAGCCGTCGTAAGTCCGGGCACCTGTTCAACGATAGAAGCATCGCGAAAAACCCTGGTATAGAACTGTGCGGCTTCATCGGCTGAGCCATTGCACCATAGGGCTATTGAGAGGCTCGGAGGTAAGGTCTGGGTCATGCGGTCATCCTAGCATGACTATTCTGTGCCACCGGTGTGCCGTTGCCGATTTAGGTTGTGAGGCTGATTGACCGAACGGGTGGGAGCCGCGGAGTAAATGCGGTAGCATGGAATATCGAACGTGTATTCTAGGCAGCGAGGTAGATGATGAGCGACAAGCCCGAACAGCAGAAGCAGCCCTTCACCGAACAGGACGGCCTGTTCGCCGCCGAACTCGTCACCCCCGCAGCACCGGTAGCGGATGATGAGCCGCCCTTCGACCCCTACTACGACGTACCCCCTGCCGAGGACGACTACTACGCCCCTCCCATGGACGCCGCAGTGATGGATGCCCCGGTGATGGAAGCGCCCGCACAGGACGTACCCGCCGCCCTGCCCACCGGCATGCCCGCCTACGGTACCCCTGCTACCAGCGCGCCCGTTCCTGAACCCGGCGCACCCGCAGCCTTCACCGCCGCAGACCCGCTCGGCGACTTCATGCCACCCGCCTACCGCGTCGGCGGCTACGGTGAGGACTTCGACCCCGCTGACCCCTACGGCGAACGCGCCCACAGCCTCAACGCCGTGGACCCCGCCTCCCTCACCGCCGGGCTCAACGAACGCCAGGAAGAAGCCGTGCTGCACTCCGGCTCGCCCCTGCTCATCGTCGCGGGCGCCGGCTCCGGCAAGACCCGCGTGCTCACCCACCGCATCGCCTACCTGCTCGCAACCCACCGCGCGACCCCCGGCCAGATTCTCGCCATCACCTTCACCAATAAGGCTGCCGCCGAAATGCGTGAACGTATTGAGGCGCTGGTTGGCCCGCGCGCCAAGCACATGTGGATTTCGACCTTCCACAGCTTCTGCGTGCGCGTGCTGCGCCGTGAGGCCGCCGCCCTGGGTTTGAAGTCCACCTTCACCATCTACGATTCGACCGACTCGCAGCGCCTGCTGAGCCTCATCATTAAAGAGCTCAACCTGGACACCAAGAAGTTCACCGCCAAGGCCGTGGGCAACCGCATCTCCGCGCTGAAGAACGAGCTGGTCAGCGCCGAAGCGTACGCATCCCGCGTGGCGAGCGATAACCCGTACGAGAAGACCATCTCGCAGATCTACACCGTCTACACGCAGCGTCTGCGTGCCGCCAACTCCCTCGACTTTGACGATCTGATTGGCCGCACCGTCTTCTTGCTCAAGAAGTTCCCCGAAATCGCGAACTACTACCGCCGCAAGTTCCGCCACATCCTCGTGGACGAGTACCAGGACACCAACCACGCCCAGTACCAGCTGGTGCGTGAACTGGTCGGCGCCCACACGAAGGCACCGGCTGACCGCGGCCCCTACCCGGATGCCGTGCCCCCTGCCGAGCTGACCGTGGTGGGTGACTCCGACCAGTCCATCTACGCCTTCCGTGGCGCGGATATTCGCAATATTACGGACTTCGAGAAGGACTACCCGAACGCCCACACGATTCTGCTGGAGCAGAACTACCGTTCCACGCAGAACATCCTCTCTGCGGCGAATGCGGTCATTGAACGCAACCCCGACCGTCGCCCCAAGAAGCTGTGGACCGCCTCCGGCGCGGGCGCGAAAATCATCGGTTACGTCGCCGAGTCCGAGCACGCCGAGGCACGCTACATCACCCGCGAAATTGACCGCCTTGCCGATGAGCACGGCGTGCAGCCCGGTGACGTCGCAATCTTCTACCGCACCAACGCGCAGTCCCGAACCCTCGAGGACATGCTCATGCGTGCCGGCCTGCCCTACCGCGTGGTCGGCGGTACCCGCTTCTACGAGCGTAAGGAAATCAAGGACGCCCTGGCGTACCTGCGCGCCCTGAGCAACCCCGATGACGACGTGAACGTGCGCCGCATCCTCAACGAACCCAAACGCGGTATCGGTGCCAAATCTGAGTCCGTGGTGGCGGAGTACGCGAGTGCGAACCGCATCTCCTTCTACGCCGCCGCACGCCAGGCAGCCGACATCCCCGGCCTGGGTGCCGCCGCGGTCAAGAAGTACGCCGAGTTCGTGCGCCTCATGGACGACCTCGCGCAGATTGCCCGCACCGAACCCGCCGCAACCTGCCTGGAAGCGGTCCTGGAGCAGACCGGATACCTGGCGGCTCTGCGCGCATCCAAGGACATTCAGGACGAATCGCGCGTGGAGAACCTCTCCGAGCTACTTGACGCCATGGTCGAGTTCGAGACCGAGAACCCCGGCGCCGACCTGGAGCAGTTCCTCGAACACGTGGCCCTGGTCGCCGACGCCGACTCAATCCCGAACCGCCCCGCCAGTGCGGAGGGCGAGAACGCCTCCGCCGCACAGATTGCCGCCGAAGCCGCCGAGGCGAAGGCGCAGGGCATGGTCACCCTCATGACCCTGCACACCGCTAAGGGCCTGGAGTTCCCCGTGGTGTTCCTGACCGGCATGGAGCACGGCCTGTTCCCGCATCAGCGTGCCCTGACCGATGAGAAGGAAATGAGCGAGGAACGCCGCCTGGCGTACGTGGGTCTGACCCGCGCCATGGAGCGCCTGTACCTGACCCGCTCGGAAACCCGCACCATGTGGGGTAAGAGCCAGTTCAACCCGCCCTCGCCCTTCCTGGAGGAAATCCCGGAGGAGCTCATCGAGTGGAAGCGCACCGCCGGTTTTTCGGGTTTTGGCGCCTCCGGTATGGGTGCGTATGGCGCTCGCGGCGGCGGTTCCTATGGCGGCAGCTCCTACGGCAACTCGTACGGTGGCGGCTATTCGGGTGGTTCCCGTTCCGGCTATGGTTCCGGCGGCTACTCGGGCGGTTACGGCTCGGGCGGGTACAGTTCCGGTGGCTCGCGCGGCTCATACGACCCCTACGAGTCCCGCCCCGTACGCCGTTCCGAGCCGTCCACCGCGGATATTAACGGCTCGGCAAGCTACGGGCTGGCGGCGGCCACCTCGAAGGTGACGAACCGTTCCCGCGTGCACCAGAGCAAGGAAATCCCGACTCTGGCGGTCGGCGATACCGTGCGCCACACCAAGTTTGGTGAGGGTCGCGTGCTCGCCGTTGAGGGTAGCGGCGATAAGACCGTGGCGAAGGTCCGTTTCGGTTCGGAAGAGAAGCGCCTGCTGCTGCGTTACGCGCCGCTGGAGAAGGTGAGCTAACGCGTCGGGCGTGAGAACCTGACAACGCCGATGGAGGGGCGGGTACCTGAGGGTGCCCGCCCCTCTTTTGTGCGCTGTACCGGGCGTGTTGTCCGCCTGCTGAGAAGGTGGCCGGGGCTTTGCAGAGCACGGCGGTAAACGCCGCATTTTCGCCGGTATTTCGCGGCGGATGGGGGAGCGTTAGTTCGGGTTAGTTACCCGGTGCACAGCCTTTGGGTGGAATGTACCCAAAATATTTGTGAGCTGAGTCGCTAAAATCTCAGATTTGGGGCTCTGTGAGTGCGAGCTCACGCCGAATCCGATAGAGTAGAGACGAGAGAAATTCCCCGCGTCAATGATGCGTGTGCGCCGGGTGCGAGAGACCCTTATCGCACCGTACTGACCACACGGGGGAACCTCCTCTAATGACCAGGCCGAGTGCACCAGTACTCGGCACCACTTCGAAGAAGAAGGACACCTGTGGACCTTTTCGAATACCAGGCGCGCGAGCTCTTCGCAAAGCACGGTGTACCCGTGCTCAAGGGCATTGTTGCGACCACCCCTGAAGAAGCAAAGGCAGCAGCTGAGGAAATTGGCGGCCTGACCGTCATTAAGGCTCAGGTTAAGACCGGCGGCCGCGGTAAGGCTGGCGGCGTTAAGCTCGCAAAGTCCCCCGAAGAAGCTTACGAGCACGCTAAGGCAATTCTCGGCATGGACATCAAGGGCCACACCGTTCACCGTGTGCTGGTCGCTGACGGCGCAGACATCGCCGAAGAATACTACTTCTCCCTCCTGCTGGACCGTGCAAACCGCTCCTATCTGGCAATGTGCTCGGTAGAAGGCGGTATGGAAATTGAGCAGCTCGCTGCTGAGCGCCCCGAGGCACTGGCAAAGATTGAGGTTGACCCGCTGGTTGGCCTGGACCAGGCTAAGGCTGAGGAAATTGCTAAGGCAGCAGGTTTCTCCGCAGAACTGCAGGAGAAGGTTGTTCCCGTTCTCGTCAAGCTGGGCGAAGTCTACACCAAGGAAGACGCAACCCTGGTTGAGGTTAACCCCCTCGTTCTGACCCCCGAGGGTACCATCCTCGCCCTGGACGGCAAGGTCTCCCTGGACGACAACGCAGAATTCCGCCAGCCCGAGCACGAGGCTCTCGTGGACAAGTCCGCTGAGAACCCGCTGGAAGCTAAGGCAAAGCAGTTCGACCTGAACTACGTGAAGCTGGACGGCGAGGTCGGCATCGTTGGTAACGGTGCAGGTCTGGTTATGTCCACCCTGGACGTCGTTGCATACGCTGGTGAGAACCACGGCAACGTCAAGCCCGCAAACTTCCTTGATATTGGTGGCGGCGCGTCCGCTGAGGTTATGGCTGCTGGTCTGGAAATCATTCTGGGCGACGAGCAGGTCAAGAGCGTTTTCGTGAACGTCTTCGGCGGCATCACCGCATGTGACGCAGTGGCAGACGGCATTGTGAAGGCTCTGGAGATTCTGGGCGACGCAGCAACCAAGCCCCTGGTTGTGCGCCTGGACGGCAACAACGTTGCTGAGGGTCGCCGCATCCTCTCCGAGGCGAACCACCCGCTGGTTGTTCTGGCTGAGACCATGGACTCCGGCGCCGACAAGGCAGCAGAGCTCGCTCACAAGGCGTAATCGCCAGCAAAGGATTTCAAGGAAGTAATATGTCTATCTTTGTGAACAAGGACTCCAAGGTCATCGTTCAGGGCATCACCGGTGGCGAGGGTACCAAGCACACCGCACGCATGCTCGCAGCAGGCACCAACATTGTGGGCGGCGTGAACGCTCGCAAGGCTGGTACCACCGTCACCCACAAGGCGAAGGACGGCTCCGACATCGAGCTGGACGTCTTCGGTTCCGTAGCTGAGGCTATGGAGAAGACCGGCGCGAACGTCTCCATCGTCTTCGTTCCCCCGGCCTTCACCAAGGCAGCAGTTCTCGAGGCTATCGAGGCTAAGATCGGCCTCGTCGTCGTCATCACCGAGGGCGTTCCGGTTCAGGACTCCGCAGAGTTCTGGGCAGCTGCTAAGGCATCCGTGGACGAGAACGGCAAGCAGATCACCCGTATCATTGGCCCCAACTGCCCCGGCATCATCTCCCCCGAGGAGTGCCTGGTTGGTATTATCCCGGCGAACATCACCGGCAAGGGCAAGATTGGTCTGGTTTCCAAGTCCGGTACCCTGACCTACCAGCTGATGTACGAACTGTCTGACATTGGTTTCACCACCGCTATCGGTATTGGTGGCGACCCCATCATCGGCACCACCCACATCGACGCTCTGGAAGCTTTCGAAGCTGACCCCGAGACCGAAGCAATCGTCATGATTGGTGAGATTGGTGGTGACGCTGAGGAGCGTGCTGCAGAGTACATCAAGGCAAACGTGACCAAGCCCGTCGTTGGTTACATTGCAGGCTTCACCGCTCCTGAGGGTAAGACCATGGGCCACGCAGGCGCTATTGTCTCCGGTTCCTCCGGTACCGCTCAGGCGAAGAAGGAAGCTCTGGAAGCAGCAGGCGTGAAGGTCGGTAAGACCCCCTCCGAGGCTGCAAACCTGATGCGCGAAATCTTCGCAGCGAAGTAAACAGCATAGTATTGCGGCAGATGCCGGTAGTCCATGAGGCTACCGGCATCTGTGCTTTAACCGAGAACTTAACAGAGACAGCGCCGAAGAACGCTCAGAGGCGCTGGGGGAGTGCGCTGGGGAAAAGAGGAGGGATAGAGCCGCTCCAGCTGTCGAACAGTGCTGGGATTTGAGGGTGCTTTTGAGATGTTTGAACCAGAGCGGTAGAACTTGCGACAGAAAGTAAGATTGTGCACATCCGCCCTCATAAGGTGCAGATATAACCTTAACCTTTGTATACTGGAGTGCATTGAGCCTAGTCAGAATCATTTTGAGCGGCTCTAAGAAACATCAAACACTCACAGGAGATCACTACACTCATGACTCAGCCCATCTCTCGCCGTACCATCGCCAAGGCAGGCGTCTGGTCCGCACCCGTCGTCGCAGCCTCCGCGGCCGTTCCCGCCTACGCCGCATCTAAGGAAACCCCCGGCGTGCAGTACGGCGTGTACGTCAGCGTGCAGAACAACGGCGGCTACGTCGGCTACGCATCCTCCAACAACACCGGCACCATCAACCCGGCAAGCCCCGAGGCACACTTCACTGCCTCCGGCACCCCCGACTCCGACATCAACTGGGACGACGCAACCTCCAAGCCCAAGAGCGCAACCTACGTCAACGGCGAAGGTAAGTTCACCCCCGTCACCAACTCCCAGACCGGCGCAAACGGCGCCTACATGTCCTCCAGCGGCTTCTGGTGGTCCGTACCGACCAAGGACACCGCAACCGGCACCGGCTATATCCCCGGCAGCAGCGTTACCCTCGCGGCGGGTGCGACCTTCGTGACCGAGGTTGAGTACACCGTCGCCGCCAGCGCACAGTCGCTCACCAAGCTCGGTAAGATCAACGGCCAGTCCTGGAGCCCCTCTGGCCGCAAGCTGACCGGTAAAACCACCGAACTGGTAGCCTCCGCAGGCCAGGCAAAGTACCTGTCCGTGGCACAGACCGCCGGCACCTGGACCGCAGAAGTACCGACCGTCACCAAGAACTCCGACGGCACCTACACCTTCAAGGGTCGTATCGTCTACACCACCAGCAAGGCGTACACCATGAAGCAGTCCGGCACCAAGTACTACAGCCAGACCAACTTCATGCCGGCGCAGCTGCGATTCCCGGCAAACGACGGCTGGGTTTCGTACAAGCAGACCTCCAGCGTGCAGGTCGCTAACCTGACCTACTCCGGCAATGGCGCGACCGGTTCGGAGAGCGTTTCCGGTCAGGCCACCACTGCGGAGATTCACCCGTAATAGATCAACCCCTCATGCAGGGTAAGAACATATAGAAAACCCCGGCGTGTGATTTCAAATCACCCGCCGGGGGTTTCTTTGCGCTCAAGCTACGGCACATGCAAGAGCGGCTATATACACTTGTTGAGAGCTTATAAGGGGTGTTGCAACTAGCCGACCGTCGTGCCGAACGCCAGACCCAGCAGATAGGTCACGAACGCCGCACCAAAGCCAATTAGAATCTGGCGAATACCGCGCTTGAGGGGGGAAGCACCCGAAAGCAGGCCCACCACGCCGCCGGTGAAGCCCAGCGCCGCACCCACAAACAGCAGAGACAGCACCATCGCGAACACACCCGACAAGCCAAAGATATACGGCAGAATCGGAACCAACGCACCCGAAGCGAAGAACGCGAACGACGCTGCGGCGGCACCAATATCGGTACCCAAAGCCACATTCTCCTCACGATCCTCTTCCTCGCGGTGAGACAGCGACGGATCGCAGTCACAATCCAGGTAGCCGAAACGCTCCATCGCACGGTGATGCGCCGCGTCCGGCTCCATGCCGCGGGCACGGTAAATGAGCTCCAGCTCGTTCGAATCCAAATCCAAATCGTGCGCAACACGCAGGGTCACCTGGGTCGGCTGGGAGGCATCCAGCAGTTCGCGCTGAGAACGCACAGACACAAACTCACCCGCCGCCATCGACAGTGCACCCGCCAGCAGGCCCGCAATACCCGAGAGCAGAACCATCGAGCTGGACGCGCCCGAGGCGGTAATACCCATAGTCAACGCCAGGTTCGACACCAAACCGTCGTTAGCGCCAAAGACTGCCGCACGGAAATTACCCGAAAGCTTCTCCCTGCCACTGGTCGCCAGGGCACGGATAATTTCCTCGTGAATCGCCTCGTCAGCCGCCATTTCCTCGGTAGCGTCCGGATCCTCAGCGTAAGGGGAACGGGACTCGGCGCGCTGAGCCATCGCCAGAATAAACACCGAACCGAAGTTCTTCGCCAAGAACTGCAGTAGCTGAGACTGCATGGACGGGCGCACGTGAACATCCGCGTGTTCGCCGAGCATGTCACGCCAATGCTGCTGGTGACGCTTCTCCGCCTCAGCAACCTGCAGCAAGATTTTGCGGTCGGTGCCCTCGGCGCGGCGAGCCAGGTAGCGGTAGATGCGTGCCTCCGACTCTTCATCAGCCAGGTAGCGGCGCCAACGCTTAATCTGCGCGGGGGAGGGGGAGGTGACGGCGCTATGGCGGGTTGGCTTGTGCTCGGTCGCCTCAGCTGCGGTCCTTTCAGTCTGAAGCTTCTCGGTCTGCTCGCCGTACGTGTCTTCGCCGTGCTCGTTCGGGGCGTGCGTGCTCATATCTCTCTTTTCGCCGGATGCGGGTCGCGCAGGGTATCTCCCGGGCGCTCAATCATGCGTTTGATCTGTGTGTTCTGAGTTGATCAGTGAACCACTGTAGAGCACTCCGAACAGAAAATCTAGGACGGCCTAACCCGGTGTTATTGTTCGCCTCAACGTACTTTGTGATACCGCACGGACGAGGACTCAAGTGCCGGGAAAGGTAAAAGTGGTTGGGAGTAAGCGGGGTAGCTTCGAGCATAAAAAGCCGGGCGGGTGCACCCTCCATAAGGAGAGCGCACCCGCCCGGCTTGTGACTCTAAAAGCTAACGCCTATATAACTTGCCGCCATAGGTAGGCTGCAGTTTAGAGGCTACAACTTAGATGGTTGCGGCTTAGATGTTGCCTTCGCCGTTCTCCAGGAACGCGCGGATGAACCACTGGAACTTCTCCAGCTCAGCGGTCTGGCCAATCAGCAGGTCCTCGGTGACGGGGTCGGACTCACCGGCAAAAGCAATCGCCTTGCGGTGATCCTTGATCACACGGGTGTACACGTCGTTCAGAGCGTGCAGGTGGTCAGCAACGCGTGCGCGGCCGACGGGGTAATCCTCGACGGTACGCTGTGCGACCAGTGCGCCAGCCAGGCCGTTGGGGGTTGCGCCCAGGGTTGCCATGCGCTCTGCGATGGCGTCGACGAACTCGCGGACGGTGTCGACCTGGGGGTCAATCATTTCGTGAACGGCGATGAAGCCGGGGCCGGTCACGTTCCAGTGAGCGTGCTTCAGCAGCAGGTGCAGGTCGTTCAGGTCGTGCAGACGTGCCTGGAGAACCTCGGAAATGCCCTTGCCTTCTTCGAGGGTCAGGCCGGGTGCGGTGTAGTTTGCAAATGCCATGATGGTCTCCTTCATGATGCTGTGATGTTTGTGGTTCGGTGGGATTTGTCGCCCCGCCGAATCGTTATTATGAGTAAATCATTTTAAGGAACCGCTGTCAAGGTTATTTTGAGTAATTCGTAATAAATTGTCATCTATGTGTCGCGCCACACTTAAAAGCCCCTGTTCAAAAGGCGCTGCTTAAACGTGTCAGCCCCAAATGCCCGCGTGGCTCACCGCCCAAGCACGCACAAAGGGTGGGACGCGCGGTATCTCATATCGCGCATCCCACCCTTTATGGTGAAGCGTATTCAGTTTTCTACAGAGCTTCCGGCCTTTCTGTAGGGCTTCCCGCGTGCGAATCGGGCGGCTACGCCAGCGCGCGAACCGCCTCCAGGGTCAGCTCCTCATGCTTGAGGCGTGCGGTGCCCAGCTCCGCCGGAACCTCCAGCTCGCCCGGTACAACAATGACACGCATACCTGCCGCGGTCGCACTGCGCACGCCCGAAGGGGAATCCTCGAGAGCCACGCACTGAGTCGGGTCAACACCCAGACGCTCCGCCGCCAAAAGATAGGGCTGCGGGTCCGGCTTGGGGTTGGTGGTCTCATCGTTGCCAATAACCACCGAGAACGTGCCCTCGGGTGCCGCGTTTGCGGTGCGGCGAGCCACGGAGGTGGTTGCGTTTGTGACGATGGCGGCCGGAATCTGTGCATCGTGAACCTCCGAGAGGAAACGCTCAATGCCAGGAAGGAACTCGACCGGCTGCTGCGCCAGGGCCTCGCGCACCTTCGCCACCAGTCGATCGTTAATCTCCTCGTCTGGCAGGTTTACGCCGCGCTCGCGCAGGCGATCCAGGGTGAACTGCATGGATAGGCCCAGGCAGTCGAGGGTGTCCTGCTCGGTCCAGGTGCCGCCAAATTCTGCGGTGAGAGCAACCTTTGCGGCAGCCCATACGGGTTCGGTATCGACGAGGGTTCCGTCGTGGTCGAAGAGAATGGCGGCGGGGAAGGTGTTCGTAGTCGTCATGTCATTAAGCCTACCGGTTTATTTCTGGGGCGAGCGTAGGGTAACGTCCCCAATCGTCACCAAAAAATCTGTGCCCGCGTTCTGGGGGTTCTTGGCGATAGTGAGTAGCGCATCGGCGACGTCTTCACGGGCAATCGTCGGAATGCCTGGAGTTCGCTCGACACTCGCCATATCAAACACCTTCACCCCGCCCTTACCTGGCTTATCGGTCAGCCTGCCCGGATGTGCACGCGAAATATACGGCTGATATTCGGCAACCAGGGCGTCCGCCTTAACCTTGTCGGTAAAAATGCCGCGCATGATGACCTTGCATACCAGGCGCATGGGCAGGGACGCGGTCCGCATCGTATCGCCGACACCGTAGGCGCTCATCAGAACGCAATGCTTTACGCCTGCACCCGTGACCGCCTCCATGATGAGGGGCAGGCGCTCCTGCATGAACGTGGAGGAGAGAAATTCTCGCACCGTGGCTTTCTGACCCAGGATGCTGACCATCACGTCTTGCCCGGAGGATGCTGCGGCGAGCTGCTCGGCATCGTTCAGGGCTCCCGGAATGATAGTGAGATTTTGGTGTGCCCCCAAAAGTGTTAGCGCCTTGTCGGGGTTGCGCACGTAGGCGGTGACGGTGTGCCCCTCCTCTAGGGATTTGCGGATGAAGAGGTAACCGGTGCGGCCGGTTGCACCTAGAACCAGTATTTTCATGTGGGTCCCCATTCGTGACTGTGATTGTTGCGGGAGCCCGCAAGCGCCCAGCCTCGCAAGTACCCAGTCCGGTCAGTATAACAATGCGGTTTTGACTGGGGTTTTTGTCCGGGGCTTTTGTTTGGGGGCAGGGGGTGTGAGGTGGGGCAAAAAATACGAAAATTTTTTACAGGAGGCTTGCGAAACATAATTGAGTGGAGTAGACTCAAGTTATGTAATGCGGGGGCGCATAGGATAAGCCCCTCGAAACACGAAAGGAACATCATGGACAACAAGTTCACCACCAAGAGTCAAGAAGTCATCTCGGCGGCAAATACTAATGCTCAAACCGCCGGCAACCCCACTATTGAAACCGCGCACATCCTCAAGGCCCTCATGGACCAGCGCGAAGGCGTCGCCGTAGCAGTCCTCAAGGCTGCAGGCCTGGATGTAGACGCTATCTCCGAGGCCGCATCCGCCGAAATCAAGAAGCTGCCGAAGGCATCCGGTGCCTCCGTGCAGAACGCCTCCCTCAGCCGTGCCGCGCTTTCCGCTCTGCAGGCGGCACAGACCCGCGCCCAGGGCTTCGGAGATACCTACGTTTCTACCGAAATGATTCTGCTGGGCATTGCCAGCGGAACCGATAGCACCGCAACCGCAATGCACAAGCTCGGCGCTACCGCAGAGCTCATCGCACAGACCATCCCCAACGTCCGAGGAGACCGCACCGTGGACACCCCCGACCCCGAAGGCACCTTCCAGGCACTCGAAAAGTACGGCACCGACCTGACCGCCATTGCTCGCGCAGGCAAGCTTGACCCGGTCATCGGCCGTGACTCCGAGATTCGCCGCGTGGTGCAGGTGCTTTCCCGCCGCACCAAGAACAACCCCGTGCTGATTGGTGAGCCCGGCGTCGGTAAGACCGCCGTCGTGGAAGGCCTGGCACAGCGCATGGTTTCCGGCGACGTGCCCGAATCCCTGCGCGGCAAGACCCTGATTAGCCTGGACCTGGGCTCCATGGTCGCAGGCGCAAAGTACCGCGGTGAATTCGAGGAACGCCTGAAGGCAGTCCTCGAAGAAATCAAGAAGTCCGAGGGTCAGATTGTGACCTTCATCGACGAGATTCACACCGTTGTCGGTGCTGGCGCATCCGAAGGCTCCATGGACGCAGGCAACATGCTCAAGCCCATGCTCGCCCGAGGCGAGTTGCGCCTGATCGGTGCCACCACCCTCGACGAGTACCGCGAGAACATCGAGAAGGACCCCGCCCTGGAGCGCCGCTTCCAGCAGGTGTACGTGGGCGAGCCCAGCGTAGATGACACCATCGGTATTCTGCGCGGTCTGAAGGAACGCTACGAGGCACACCACAAGGTGCAGATTGCTGACTCCGCGCTGGTTGCCGCAGCAACCCTGTCTAACCGCTACATTCCCTCCCGTCAGCTGCCGGACAAGGCAATTGACCTGATTGATGAGGCAGCATCCCGCCTGCGCATGGAAATTGACTCCGCACCGGAGGAAATCGACCAGCTGCGCCGCGCCGTGGACCGCCTCACCATGGAGGAACTGGCACTTGCCGGCGAAACCGACCCCGCATCCGTGGAGCGTCTGGAAGCGCTGCGCAAGGATATGGCAGACAAGAAGGAACAGCTCGACTCCCTCAACGCCCGTTGGGAAGCCGAGAAGGCGAACCTGAACCGCGTGGGTGACCTCAAGACTGAGATTGACGAGCTGCGCTCCCGCGCAGAGGTTGCACAGCGCGAGGGTAACCTCGCCGAGGCATCTCGCCTGCTCTACGGTGAAATTCCCGCGAAGCAGGCTGAGCTGGAAGAAGCACAGCGCGCCGAGGACACCGCCAAGAGCGAGTCCATGGTCTCCGAAGAGGTTACCGCGGACGATATTGCCGAGGTGATCTCCTCCTGGACCGGCATTCCCGCAGGTCGCATGATGCAGGGCGAGTCCGAGAAGCTGCTCGAAATGGAGAAGCGCATCGGTGCCCGCCTTATCGGCCAGGAAGCCGCAGTGGTCGCTGTCTCTGACGCTGTGCGCCGCGCCCGCGCCGGTATTTCCGACCCGAACCGCCCGATTGGTTCCTTCCTGTTCCTGGGCCCGACCGGTGTTGGTAAGACCGAGCTGGCTAAGGCACTGGCTGAGTTCCAGTTCGATGACGAGCGTGCCCTGGTGCGTATCGACATGAGCGAGTACTCCGAGAAGCACACCGTGTCCCGCCTGGTCGGTGCCCCTCCCGGATACGTCGGCCACGAAGAGGGCGGTCAGCTGACCGAGGCTGTACGCCGTCGCCCCTACTCGGTGGTCCTGCTCGACGAGGTCGAGAAGGCACACCCCGAGGTCTTCGACATCCTGCTGCAGGTACTCGATGACGGCCGCCTGACCGACGGCCAGGGCCGCACCGTGGACTTCCGCAACGTCATCCTGATCCTGACCTCGAACCTCGGTTCGCAGTACCTGGTCAACCAGGACCTGCCCTTCGACGAGCGCTCCGAGAAGGCGCTGGAGGTTGTGCACCAGGCATTCCGCCCCGAGTTCCTCAACCGACTGGACGACATCATCATGTTCCAGCCCCTGTCGGCTGAGAACCTGGGCCAGATTGTGGGCCTGCAGATCAAGAGCATGGCTAAGCGTCTGGAGGACCGCCGCCTCACCCTGAACGTCACCCCCGCCGCTCTGGAGTGGCTGGGTAAGACCGGCTACGACCCGGCATTCGGTGCCCGCCCGCTGCGCCGCCTGGTACAGCGCGAGATTGGCGACCGCCTGGCTCGAGGCATCCTCTCCGGTGCAATCCACGACGGCGACACCGTGACCGTGGACGTGAACCCGGACGTTGCCAGCGACGGCCTGTCGGTGACCTCCGAGCGTGAGCAGAAGGCTGAGAACTAAGCTCAACCGGTTGGCTGGGCGGACTTAGCCTGTGGCTGAGTTTGCACATTCGAAACCATAAGAAATAGGCTGTGGGGTACCCTCGAAAGGGGGCGCCCCACAGCCGTTTAACGCGCTAGAACCGCGCTGAACCGCACTAGTACACAGAGCATTGAGGAGAAGAATGGACCGCTGGGCTGACCACCAGAACTTCGCCGCCGCAGGTGAGCAGCGCGAAGAAATCGCCTCCGTGCACCGTGCCGCAATCCGCTCGATTCAGCGCGTTGTCTCTGAGAACGCCACCCCGCACGACGAAGAATACGCCTCCGCGGGTATTGCCGAGCTACTCAAGGCGGGTAAGGTTCTCGTGCTCACCGGCGCGGGAGTAAGCACCGAATCCGGCATCCCCGACTACCGCGGACCCGGCGGTTCCCTGCACGATCACCGCCCCATGACCTACCAGGAATTCCGCTACGATGACGCCGCCCGCCAACGCTACTGGGCGCGCTCCTACGTGGGTTGGCGCCGCATGCGCCGCGCCGAACCGAACCGCGCCCACTATGCGCTCGCCGAGCTGGAGCAGCTGGGTGCCGTGAGTGGTGTGATTACGCAGAACGTGGACGGTCTGCACGCCCGTGCCGGAAGCTCTAATCTGCTGGCGCTGCACGGTGACCTGTCGCGTATTGTGTGCCTGGACTGCGGTCAGGATGAGGGGCGCGAAAGCCTCGATACGCGCCTGGATGCGGCGAACCCCGGCTACCTGGCGCGCCTTGAAGACGAAGACCTGCGCGTGAACCCCGACGGTGACGTGGAACTGGACGACCGCTACATCCGCGATTTTCAGATGGTGCCCTGCCTCGCCTGCGGTTCGACCCGCCTCAAGCCGGACGTGGTGTACTTTGGCGAATCCGTGCCCGCCGAACGCAAAGCGCTCAAGGATGCCATGCTCGCCGAGTGTTCGGCGCTGCTGGTGGTCGGCTCCTCGGTAGCGGTCATGAGCAGCTACAAGATTGTGCTGGAGGCTCTGCGCGCCGGCAAACCGGTCGCCATCATTAACGGAGGTCCGGGACGCGCCGATGCGAAGGCAACCTACCTGTGGCGTAGCGGCGTGGGTGAGGCGCTGGAGCTCATGCTTGACGAGATTGACGACTAAGTAGCACTGGCACAACTAGGTGGCGCCGGCACGACTGGGTAACGCTGGCGCCCGGCGAATTTTGCCGCGCGTGCACTGACCTGTAGTTGGCCCGTCATTAACTGCACGAAAGTGCTACTTTGTGGCGTAATTCATTTTAAATAGCCCCTGGACAGGCGGATACACCCATTACGCGAGGATAAAATGATGGGATGGACATTCGACACACTATCACTCGCTTCGGTGCCACCGCCCTGATCGGTTGCGGTCTGGCGGTCACCGCAATCCCCGCAACGTTCGCTCAGAACGGCGAAGAGTCCGTCACTCACGTCTACTCCGACAAGGCTACTTCCCACATTTCTGAGGTTTGGTACAAGGGTGAAACCCTGAAGATTACCGGCGAAGGCTTCCTGACCCAGGACGGCACCTCCGGCTCCACCATCGCTATCAAGCTGAACAAGGGTACCGTCAAGATTGACGGCCAGGACTACCTGGAAGTTCAGGCTGATGAGAAGGGCAACTTCTCCGTTTCCATTCCCTGGCAGGACGACCTGGATGAGCGTATCTCCGTGGACGTCTACCTGCTCTCCGGCTCCCTGAAGGACAACGACACCGCTCGCGGCGGCAAGGCAGCCACCGTGAAGATTCAGGCTCGTTCCGTTCAGGAAGCAACTCCCTCCGCATCTGCTTCTGCGACTGCTTCGGCAACCGCTTCCGTGGTGGCTACCCCCTCCGCATCTGTAACCCCCTCCGCTTCTGCGACTGCTTCGGCTACTGCCGCTGATGAGGTTGTTGCCTCCGTGGATGCAAAGATCAAGGACCGTGCCGAGGAGAAGGCTTCCGCTACCGCTTCGGTGAGCCCCTCGGCTACCGCATCGGCTTCCGCTTCTGTGGTGGCTACCCCCTCCGCTTCGGCAACTGCTTCTGCGAGCGCATCGGCTTCGGCTGCTGCTGATCAGAACGCAGTCGTTGCGAATGAGGCGAAGGATCAGCTGGGTGATTCCACCTCCGCTACCGAGCAGGTGACCGCTTCGGCTGAGAGCACTCGCTTCGCGAACTGTGCAGAGGTTGCGGCCGCTGGCCTGGCGCCCATGCATAAGAGTCACCCGGACTTCCGCCAGAAGTTCGATAATGACAAGAATGATTGGGGCTGCGAGGTCATTAACAGCGAGGTGACTGACGGTTCCTCCTCCAACAGCTCCTCGGGTTCTTCGTCCCGTAACTCTGGTGGTCTGGATAACCTGGGCGGCAGCTCTTCCTCTTCGAGCAGCTACACTTCGAGCCGTGCTCAGCGCTCTTCCCTGGCTAACACCGGTGCTTCTAACGCCTTCACCATTGCTGGTATGGGTCTGGTAGCTCTGGGTCTGGGTGTTGCTGGCGTGTCTGCTGTGCGTAAGCGCAAGAACTCCTAAAAACTGTTGCCGCCCGGTGCGGTGTGCATGAGGGTCCCTTCCCCTGAATGCTTTCGAGTGTTCGGGGGAGGGGATTTTCGCGTTTAACGGGGTGGTTTTTGCTATTGGGTTGTGCTGATGGGATGGGGTATGTACCTGTTAGTTTCTTCAACGTCGGGTTGAGAGTTTAGGTGTGCACGGCGGTGCAAAAGGCTTATATAGTTCAACCATGCCTTCAATAAACCTTCAAGAAAAATATGTTTTGTGAGTCAGGTCATGGCAAATTAGCGTCTTGGGAGCCGGTATCCCAAGCTTCGCTCGTTAGAATGGGTGGCATGAATATTCGAAACAACATCGCACGCATTGGTGCCACCGCCCTCATCGGCTGTGGCCTCGTTGCTACTTCCGTCCCCGCGACCTTCGCTGTTGAAGGTGCGCCTCAGGTTGTCCACACCTACGCAGACTCTGCACAGTTCATCGCCCCCGACGTATGGGTTGAGGGTCAGGGTCTGAATATTGGCGGCGAGGGTTTCAAGACCGCTGACGGCACCTCCGGTTCCGTCCTGGCACTGAAGCTGAACAAGGGTGCTGTCAAGATTAATGGCCAGGACTACCTGGAAATCCACGCTGACGCGGCTGGCAACTTCTCCGTTACCATCCCCTGGCAGGAAGAGCTGCACGGCAGCGTTTCCGTTGACATTTACCTGCTGTCCGGCTCCCTGAAGGACGGCGACGTTCCCCGCGGCGGTAAGGCAGCTACCGTGACCATTAAGGTTGCAGAGCAGCCCGCTCCCGCACCTAGCGAAGAGCCCACCCCGGCTCCCTCCGAGGATCCGACCCCCGCTCCCTCCGAGGACTCGACCCCGGCTCCCATTCAGGATCCGACCACTGAGGCTCCCAAGCCTGCTGAAGAGACCTCCGCACCCGCAGTTGAGGACGCTAAGGAAACCAAGCCCGCTGAGGACCAGAAGCCCGCCGAAGAGCAGAAGTCTGAAGACCAGAAGTCTGACCAGGCTTCCGACTCCTCCGCAAAGGGCGAGAAGACCGACAAGTACCAGAACTGCGCCGACGTGTGGGCAGACCGTGGTGGCCCCATTTACAAGGGCGACCCGGACTTCCGCGAGAAGTTCGACGCTGACGGTGACGAAAAGGGTTGTGAAGAGCAGCCGAACTACGAGAACTCCAAGTCCGACAGTGTTTCGCTGAGCTCCGGCTCGAACGACAACCTGGGCTCGGGTTCCTCTAACGCATCCTCTAAGAGCTCTTCTTCCCTGGCTAAGACCGGTGCATCCGATGCGATGACCGCTGCTGGTCTGGGTCTGATTGCTCTGGGTGCTGGTGGCGCGACCATCGTGGCAACCCGCATGCGCAAGAAGGCATAATAACGCCTAGTCGCTAAGTTTTTAGCTGCTTTTATGGGCTCCCTCCATATCGGAGGGAGCCCATTTTTTTTGTGCCTTTTGATACCGCAGAAGATACAGAAAACGTAGTGGAGAGAGGAAAAAAAATAATAGCCTCTAGTGCATTTGACCAGCAGATTTACTAGAGACATATAACACTTATCTCTAAGTTAAGGGCAGCACAGGGTAAACACAGGCTTGCACGGGAATCTAGATACTACAAAGAACGCACAGCCCGAAGCTGAAGAACAGGCAGCAAAGAGCACCGCGAACATCACGACACGATATCTGGAGCACCCAATGACTATTCTGACCATGGCGATTGCCGATGCCATAGCCATCGCAGCTCTCTGCACCCTCTACATGGTGCGGCATCGCAACCGCGAACTGATGATTTCCTATGCGGTCATCAACGCCGGTATCTTCACCGTCTCGGTGGCGCTGGTATCCGCCGGATCGAACGCATCCGCTATGGGTATGGGCCTCTTCGGTGTCCTGTCGATTATCCGATTGCGTTCCACCGCCCTGAGTCAGCGCGAGGTGGGTTACTACTTCGTAGCCCTCTCGGTCGGCATGATTGCAGGTGTGAACATTAGCCCGGCGTACATCGCCTTCGGCCTCATGGCTACCCTGGTCGGCCTCATCGCGATTCTCGACTCGCGCAGCACCCCGGTCTCTGCTGAAAAGACTCAGACCGTTACCGCCGATCGTGCGATCAGCGACGAGGAAGAGCTCAAGGCATACCTGAGCGCTCGCCTGGGTTACACCGTCATCTCGGCGAAGATCACCGAGCTGGACATGGTGAACAACCTGACCCGCGCCACCGTCACCTACCAGCCCAAGGAAACCACCGAGGGCGGCATCCCTGCGGCAGTGGAGGCGGCTCAGCCTGTAGCCGCTCAGACGGTAGCATCGCAGGCTCCTGCGGCTTACCCGGCAGCACCTCAGGTTCCCACCGCCGAGGCGCACACCACCCTGGACACCCGGATGGTTCCGCTCCAGCGCACCCCGGTAGGCAAGTAAGACCAGCCGGTATAAAAGCCTCCGATTCACTCTAACTGCACAAACATCTCCGATACCCACGACACGCCGCCCCCAGCGCACAGCACGCAGGGACGGCGCCCCAGAAGGACGAAGACCCATGACTAACGCAGCCGCAAACATCATCCCCGCAGAGTGGAAGAGCATCAGCCTCGAAGCCATGAACGAGAAGGCAGCCATGCAGACCCGCGTGGACCGCAAGTACATTGTCGACGCAGAAACGGCCGCCAAGGTACTCTCCACGCTCGGCGCAGATGCCTCCGTCATGGAAATCGATGGCCAGCGCGACTTCGCCTACGACTCGGTCTACTTCGACACCCCGCAGATGCAGAGCTACCACTCGGCAGCCTACAGCCGCGATGACACCTTCAAGATTCGTACCCGTAGCTACCTGGACTCGGAGCTGACCTTCCTGGAGGTCAAGACCGACGGTGAGCAGGATATGACCGTCAAGAAGCGTATCCCGTACACCTTCGAGAACCGCGATACGCTTACCGTGGAAGGCCACGAGTACATCACCGCAGCACTCGGCGATATTCTCGCCGGCCCCGTGCACAAGCTGGAGGCGGTTCTGACCACCGGCTACCGCCGTACCACGGTCTTCCTGCCGCAGAGCGAGAAGAACCCGGTCGCCTCCCGTATGACCGTAGATAACGCCCTGACCTGGACCCCTCTGTCCGAGAACATCCTCATGGCGGGCGTGAACTACCGTAACTTCCACGGCAACCTGGTTGGCACCACCTACGGCCTGCCGAACGCGGTCATCATCGAAACCAAGTCCGGCGTGGAGCCTTCCGTGGCAGATCAGCACCTCTGGGATGCGGGCATCACCCCCGCGAAGATTTCCAAGTTTGCAACCGGTATGGCGGCGTTGAACCCGCAGCTGGCAAGCAACAAGTGGGAAGAAACCCTGAAGAACTGGATGCACCTGGAACCGGTCAATGGCACCCGCCTGAACGTGGATGACATGACCGAAGAGGACTACCAGAAGCTGCTGACCGAGCGTTTCGCAGCCGCCTAAAACGGCAATCTGGCTATAACAACAATCTGGATGCGCGGGTAGGGTAGCGCACCTACCTTACCCGCGTCCCCAGCCCCCTAACCTATACCCCCGAACCAAGCACAACATCGGCCTTATTCGCCCCACACAGGCAATAACCGCTCTCACACATATTCACATTTCACATACGTCTTACCCCTGTGGCGCTGGCTCTACGCGAGTGGTCACCCAAACACAAAGGAAAACCCGTGAAAAAGAGCAATATGATTAAGAGCGCAACCTCCATTACCCTCCTGGCAGCCCTGGCGTTGACCGGCTGCTCGGCAACCTCGGCATCGAATGCCAGCGCTTCGAGTGCAATCAGTACCTCCGCTTCGAGCACTTCGGGCACCACGTCGAAGGTGGCAGACTCCTTCTCCACCGACGTGAAGAGCGGAGCGAAGCTCGCCGAGGACACCCACTACTCCGCGAAGGATCTGACCTGGGATTCCTCCAGCGAAGTTACTATCGATCTTTCTAACCCGACCGCGACCGACGGTGTGACCGTCAGCGACGGCGTCATCACCATCACCAAGGCGGGCAACTACAAGCTCACCGGCACCTACGATGGCCAGATTAAGGTTGATGCAGCCGACAGTGACATGGTCCGCCTGATCCTGAACAACGCGACAATCACCAACTCCACCGGTGCAGCTATCAACGTTGTTGAGGCGGACGAGGTCGTTATCTACACCGCCTCGGGTACCACCAACACCGTCTCTGACGGCTCCTCCTACTCGGATACCGCCAGCGGCAGCCCCGATGCAGCTATCTACTCCAAGAGTGACCTGACCCTGGCGGGCGAAGGCACCCTGAAGGTTGAAGGTAAGTACGAAGAGGGTATCCACACCTCTGACGGCCTGGTCATTGCCTCCGGCACCCTGGAAGTGAACGCGGCAAACACCGGCATCAAGGGTAAGGACTACGTCGATATCCTGGACGGCACCATCACCGTGACCGCAACCAAGGACGGCATCAAGGCAACTAACGACACCGACGGCAACCGCGGCTGGGTACGCCTGAGCGGCGGTACCGTGAACATCTCTGCAGGTGATGACGGTTTCAAGGCTGAGCGCGTGCTTGAAATCTCCGGCGGTACCCTGAACATTACCAGGGCGAACGAGGGTATTGAGGCGCAGTACATCAACATCCTGGACGGCACCGTGAACGTGACCAGCTCCGATGACGGTATCAACGCCTCGTACAGCACCACCTCGACCAGCACTGAGTCGACTACTGCAACCTCGACTAAGCAGAGCGCGCAGGGTGGCCAGAACTCTGCGCCCCAGGCGCCCAGCGGTAGCGCAGGTCAGGTACCTGCAGGTGGCGGTCAGGCTCCCTCGGGCACTATGGGTCAGCCCCCGGCTGGCGGTGGCGCAGGTGGCGGCATGGGCGGCGGCATGGGTGGTGGCGGCACCTTCGAGGTGGTCGACGCAACCATCAACATCACCGGCGGTACCGTCACCGTGAATACGAACGGCGACGGCATCGACTCCAACGGTACGGCAACCCTCTCCGGTGGCACCCTGATCGTGAACGGTCCCTTCACCGGCGGTAACGCATCCCTGGACACCAACGGCGACCTGCTGCTCAACGGCACGACCGTGGCCGCGGGTAACTCCGGCGACATGTTCGAGGCACCCTCGACCAACTCCACCAGCGGCTACGTGAAGATCAGCAACGTATCGAACCTGAGCGCAGGCACCACCGTACAGGTGACCGACTCCTCCGGTAACGTGGTGGCGAACTACAAGGTGACTAACTCCAGCACCGCACTGATCCTGGTCTCCAGTTCCAAGATCACCAAGGGCGAGAGCTACACCGTGTACACCACCACCGATAGCGTGGATGCCTCCAGCACCACCCTGGCTTCTAACGCCACCTCGCTGGGCTCCTTTACCGCAAGCTAGCAGCTCCTTCGCCGCAGGCTCAGCGGCAGGGGGCTCTCCCTTAGACCCCGTGCGGGATGTCATGACCTGCACGGTACCCTCTCTGAACCCGGTCTTGTGAGTGAGCCGGAGGCAGAGACACTCGCCCCGCATCGGATATAGTGATATATCCGGTGCGGGGCTACGTGTTATATAGGGAGTGTGGCGGCTGGGGTAAAAAAGCTGCGGGTGCAAAATAAAACGGTTGTTCCGGTGCGAAGAAGTGCTCTGATACGCAAAATAGGTGCCGTCCAGCGAGACATTCAGGGCTGAAACAGGGTACTCTATAGTGTAGTAAAGACTGTTGAACGATCCGAGAGCGATGCGCCGCGCGTGCTGTTCGCCTCGGACAGGATGAAAGAGGGGGTCACGCCATGGGGCGCGGCCGTCAGAAGGCTAAAGCAACAAGGCAGGCTCGGGAGATGAAGTACTTCAGCCCCGAGACCGACTACAGCGCACTCGAGCGCGAGCTCAGCAGCGCGAAGAAAACGAAGTCCTCCGATTCGTCCCGCCGTCGCTATGACGACGAGGACGACTACTCGGCATACGCAGAAAAGTACGCGTCCTACGAGGATGAGGCATAAAGAATACGCGGAATGATTCGGTGCATATCGACCGAGCGTATTTCATAGATGATGAACCGGCTTGAGGCCCCGCACGGGGTGCTCAGCCGGTTTTTTCGTGCCTTCGAGTGGCCACGTGCGCGTGGGGGAGTGGGGATGCGGTGGGTGCTCAACTGCTTGGTACACACAGCCAGTACACATGTTTATACATGGGTGTGTATAGCATCTTCTGGTAATACGGAACAGGCAGTAATAAAAAAGCCTGGAATGAATAAGCATACATAGCTTCTGCACAGCTTAGTAATGCCTGGCACAGAGAATAGCCCGGCATTCTAGAGACATGAACAACGAACAGAACATGACTCAGAACATTGACCAGGCCACCCAGACCGCAGCGGAACAAGCTAACGCAGCGCAAACCGCTGCAGAGCAGAAGCTAGCCAAGAAGAAGCTCACCCGTCGAATTTTCATCGGCGGCGGCCTCGGCGCACTCGCAGTAGTTGGCGGCGGCGCAGGCTGGGCGTACAACCGCTACCTGGCAGAGCACACCGAAATCGAAGACACCACCGCCTACGAGGCGGCAGCAGCCCAGGCAAACGCAAGCGCCTCCGGCTCCGCCACTGCAGACCCCACCGAACTGACCGGCGTGAAGGTCAACGGCCAGAGCCTCACCGCTAACGAAGGCTCGATTACCATCACCTCCACCACCACCGGCAGCGGCTCGGACGCGGTCGTCTCCTTCGTAGCAGACATCAAGCTCGACAACGCAACCCTGCTGCGAAGCGCCTTCGCCAACAACAAGTTCGGCCAGAACATCATCGACACCCCCTCGAACATGGCGTCCGAACACAACGGCATCTGGGCGATCAACGGCGACTACTACGGCTTCCGTACCACCGGCATCGTGATCCGAAACGGTGTTGTCTACCGTGACTCCGGTGCACGTGAAGGCCTCGCCTTCTACCGCGACGGCTCCGTCAAGCTCTACGACGAAACCGCAACCAACGCCCAAACCCTCGTCAACGAGGGTGTGTGGAACACCCTCTCCTTCGGCCCCGCACTGGTCAAGGACTCCGTAATCGTCGACGGCATCGACAGCGTCGAAGTGGACACCAACTTCGGTAACCACTCCATCCAGGGCAACCAGCCGCGAACCGGTGTGGGCGTGCTCGGCACCAACCACCTGGTCTTCATCGTGGTCGACGGCCGCTCCACCAACTACTCGCGCGGCGTGACCATGCCCGAGTTCGCCCAAATGTTCAAGGACCTCGGCTGCGTGAGCGCCTACAACCTGGACGGTGGTGGCTCCTCCGCCATGGTCTTCAACAACAAGCTGGTCAACCGCCCGCAGGGTGGCACCAAGGAACGTGGCACCAGCGACATCCTCTACATTGCAGGGAGCGCATCGTGATTATCCTGATACCCGCCTATAAGCCGGACCAATCACTGGTCCGCCTTGCCCGGGCCCTGCGCAAACAGGACCCTGCCGCCGAAATCCTCGTGATTGACGACGGATCCGGTAGCGCCTACGCACCCATCTTTACCGAACTGCGCATCGACGGCGTGACCGTGCAGACCCACCCCGCCAACAGGGGCAAGGGTGCGGCACTGCGCACCGGCATCGCCTGGGCGAAAGCAAACCGCCCCGGCGAGGTCATCGTCACCGCCGACGCGGACGGCCAGCACCTACCTCGGGATATCTTCCGTGTGGGTGTGCGCACCGAAACCGCCGCGGCGGCAGGGCAGAGGAGCATCATCCTCGGCGTGCGTACCAAGCCCGACCCGAACGCCGGTGAAGAAGGCACGAAGGTGCCGCTGCGCTCCAAAATTGGCAACAGTGCAACCGTAGGCTTCTTCGCTCTGGCGACCGGTGCCCGCGTGGCAGATACCCAGACCGGTCTGCGCGGCTTCACCCCGCAGATCCTGGACTGGCTGCTGCAGATTCCCGGCGATAAGTACGAGTACGAGTTCTCCATGCTGCTACGCGCAACCCGCGCAGACGTGGAGCTGGTGCAGGTACCCATCGTGAAGGTCTACGAGCCCGGCAACCCGACCAGCCACTTTAGGCCTCTGCAGGACTCAGCGCTCATTTACGCACCGCTGCTTGCCTTCCTGGCTTCGTCGTTCCTGACCGGCTTCCTGGTGGATGCTATCGCCCTCTTCGTCCTGGTGGGTATGGGCGTTCCGCTACTGGCTGCCGTGATCGGTGCCCGCGTCATCTCGGCGCTGACGAACTTCACCGTCAACCGAATGCTCATGCACGACGGAGGCGCACGCCCCTCGGCATCCTCCTCGCTGGTACGGTACACCGTGCTGGCGGTGGGCATCCTCGCAGCCAACGCGGCTCTGATGGAAACCCTGACCGGCCTGGGCGCGTCCCTGCTGGTCGCCAAGATCCTGACCGAACTGATTCTGATCTCGATCAGCTTCGCGGTCCAGCGCCGCTGGGTTTTTCTACCCACCCAGCGTCAGGAAAATACGCGAGAAAAGACTCAAGCAATCGCCGCCTCTTCCGGCTTGCGTGCGGTGAGCTACGAGTCCGCTCGCATGGAGGCGGCCGGTATCCGTACCGGTGCGCGCGCCTCCCAGGTACGCCCCTAGCGGCTAGTTCACTAGGGACTAGTTCACTAGGGGCTACCTACAAACTTCTCCCACCTGTCAGTCGTGAGGGTGGGTGGGAGATGCAAGCTGCAGCACCAAAAGCGGCAGCGTTCTGTTCACGAAAAGCCCCCGCTGAGTTGTCAGCGGGGGCTTTTTGTATGTGGCATCCTTCAGAAGCCTATTGGCTCACCGGCTTCCGAGCTGGCAACATGCCGATTACTGACCGGGAATCAGGCCGTGAGCAGTAATCAGGAACGGCGGGTTGTGGTTAGTGGTCGGGTTGGTCACGTAGCCAACACGAGCCGCACGGGTCGGGTGCTTGGGTGCACGCTTCGGCCAGGGCTTCGCAACAGGGTTCGGGTCCTTCTTGCCCTGCACCATAGCCAGCGCGCTCGCCGCGTTCACAATGCCGGAGCCGCAAGCGTTCACATCGCAGGTGAGCGGCTTGGAGCTCTGCTTCAGAATCTGCTTTGCACGCTCAGCGGTCAGCGAGGGATCCACCGACTTCATCAGCGCAATCACGCCAGCAACCTGGGGTGCAGCCATGGAGGTGCCGTCGTACTCGGTGTAGCCTGCGCCGGTGGACACGGTGGTGCCCAGATCCACGGTGGACATGATGCCGCTACCGGGGGCGCTCACATCAACGAGCTTGCCGTAGTTGGAGAAGTCGCTACGCTTACCGTCCTGGTCGGTAGCACCCACCACGATCGAACCGCCACAGTTAGCCGGAGCAACCTTGGAGGTGTCCTGACCGTCGTTGCCGGCAGCGACAACGAGAATCGCGCCGCGCTTGTTCACCTCAGCAATAGCCTTGGAGTAGGTAGCGGGGCAGGTGCCCTCGCCACCGAGGGAGAGGTTAATGATCTTGGCGGGGTTGGAGTTCGCGGGAACGCCCTCAACGGTGCCGCCGGCTGCCCAAACCATTGCATCCGCAATGTCGGAGTCGTAGCCGCCGCACATGCCCAGGGCACGCACCGGCAGAATCTTGGTGGAGGGCGCCACGCCGACGATACCGCGCTTATTGTTCATAATCGCCGCGATGGATCCTGCAACGTGGGTGCCGTGCCAGTTCGACTCGCTTGCCTCAGAGTAGGCATCGCAGACGCCCGCTTCTTCCCAGTTGCCCTGGTCGGTCGGGTCGGAGTCGCGGCCGTTACCGTCGCGTGCGATGGAGGGCTCGGTGATGAAGTCGTAGCCGGGCAGAACGTTAGCGTCCAGGTCGGGGTGCTTGACGATGCCGGAGTCAATCACGGCAACGGTCACGCCAGCGCCCTGGGCGGTCTTCCACGCTTCGGGGGTAGCCAGACCCTTGGTGCCGTGCAGGTTCCACTGCTGCGGGTAGAGGGTGTCGTTCGGCGCCACAACCTGGTTCGACGCCTGGGCAGCCTGGGCTACCTGAGCGACCTTGGAGTTTGCGGCGGTACGGGTGCGTGCGTTGGAGCGGCGCAGCAGGTCGGGCTCAACCGACGCGACGGAGGGGTTAGAGCTCAGCGCCGCCATGTACTTCTCTGCCTGCTCCGCGGTGAGCTTGGAGGAGAGAGTCACCACGGTTGCCTTCTGAGCGGTGGTGCGTACGTAGCTGGTCTTGATTTTGAAGAGGTCATCGACGCTCTTTACCTCGGAGGTGAGACCCTGGTAGAGGGCGTCGCTCCAGGTGGCGACCTGGGTGCCTGCGGGGCTTGCCCAGTTGACGCCCCCGGCGTTCAGCGCGCTATCGGTGTAGGTGATGACGAAGCGGTTGAAGCCTGCCTTCTGCTGTGAGGAGCTGAGGGAGGAAATGGTGGTGTGCGCCTTGGCGCGCTCGGCTCCGTTAGCCTTGGCGGGTGCCGCGAAGGATGCGGGGGCGCCCAGGGTCGTGACGAGTGCTGCGGCGGTGCCCAGGCTCAGAGCGGTGCGTGCGACATCGCGTGCTGAGGGGTGAGTGGTAAAAGACATCGGGGTCCTTTGCGTATGTGAGTGCCGGAAGCGGCAAGCGGGTTGGTTATTCACCCACATAAATGCACCTTCGAGAAAATATCTGCATTCTTTTGTGTATTTGCTTGTGAGGAGCGAATAGAAAAAGAAAATGCACATCACTGCATTGATGTGTATTTTTCTCTAAAACCCCCGTGTGGGAGTTCTTCGGAAGTAGTTTATGTGGTGAGATATCGCTATCCTAGCACCTTTTTCCAGGTATATAGCGGCTAAAGCTCGATAGTGTGGCGTAAATAATGAGATTTTTCCTTCATGTAAATGCAGATAAAGAAATGCCTAGTCGAGGTATTCTGGCGCCTTAAAGTGAAGATTTAAATTTTGCTCATCTTTGCATAAAATGATCTGCATCACAAAGGTTATTTTATTCATAAAGTAACCCGAAAGGGTGCTAGAGTATCTCACGGTGCGTACCCGTGCATGCGCATTGTGGAACCACTTCACAGCCCACAATACGCACCAACACCTCACTCTTCCGTATTCACTCGTACCGACCCCGCGCCCTCAACTCGAATCGGCAACGCTACGCCGTATCGTGCGCACCCGGTACCACTCACCTCAAGGACGTCCATGCTTCGCATTGCTCGCCCCTGGCAGGCACGCTCCTCACAGCGTTCCCTGCTGAGCTTCGTCACCGCAACCTGCCTGCTCTCGGCAAGCGTGATCCCCGCCGTAGCGGCACCCACCGCGCAGGCTACCCAGCCCAAGGCACCCCAGGCATCTACGGCGGCACAGGCTTCTAACGCCGCGCAGACCTCCAACACTGCACAGATTTCTAACACCGCACAGGCAACCCAGTCCGCGCCCGTGGCGTACAACCGCTTCATCATCACCTACACCGAGGACGCGAAGAACGCCGCCTCCACCGACGCCACCGCAGACCAGATTGACTGGTCCGCCGCCGCCGGCACCCAGCAGGCAACCTGGAGCGACGCACTCTACGCGGGCATCACCTCCGACGTGCAGAGCATCGACGAGCTGCTGAACATTAAGACCAGCTACGTCCGCTCCACCGCGCTGGATGCCAGCGTGGTCACCACCTCCGCGGAGCTCACCCCCGCCCAGGCGCAGCAGTACATGAACGCCCTGAGCGCGAACTCCAAGGTTGCCTCCGTGTCGCCGGATATGCGCCGCTACGCCACCGTGGACAACACCTCGGAGACCGTCAAGATTAACGACCCGAAGATGAACCGCATGTGGTCCCTCACCGGCGAGAAGGGCGTCTCCGCTCTGGAGGCGTGGGGCACCACCCGCGGCAAGGGCGTGACCGTGGCGGTGCTGGACTCCGGCATTACCGCCCACCCGGACCTGGACGCTAACGTGCTGCCCGGCTACGACTTCATTGCCGAATCGGCGTTCTCCAATGACGGCGACGGCCGCGACTCCGACCCGACCGACGCCGGCAACTGGACCGTAGATAACCAGTGCTTCACCGGTTCGAAGGCGACCGCCTCCGACTGGCACGGCACCCACGTGGCGGGCACTATTGCCGCTATCGCGAATAACAACGAGGGCATTGCCGGCGTGGCACCCGAAGCGAAGATCGTGCCCGTGCGCGTTCTGGGCGCCTGCGGTGGCTTCGACTCGGACATCACCGACGGCATTATTTGGGCTGCCGGTGGTAGCGTGCGCGGCGTTCCCGCAAACCAGAACCCCGCCCAGGTCATTAACATGTCCATCGGTAGCGAGGGCACCTGCACCACCCCGTACCGCCAGGCGATTGCTCAGGCGAATAAGCGCGGCTCCATCGTGGTCGTCGCAGCCGGTAACAACAACTTTGACGCCTCGAAGTCCAGCCCCGGCAACTGCGAGGACGTCATCACCGTGGGCGCAACCGATAAGAACGGCAAGCGCTCCTACTTCTCCAACTACGGCTCCCGCGTGGACGTGAGCGCGCCCGGTGGCGACCGCAGCTACTGGGGTGGCGGTATTCTCTCCACCCTGAACGCTGGTAAGACCGCTCCGGGTAAGGCTGACTACGCCGAGTACCAGGGCACTTCCATGGCGGCACCGCATGTTGCCGGTATTGTGGCGCTCATGAAGGCGGTCGACCCGAAGCTCACTTACGCTCAGGCGAAGAAGGTTCTGCAGTCCACCTCTCAGGGTGTTGAGTGCGACCAGTCCGCGTGCGGTTCCGGTATCGTGAATGCGGCGCGTGCGGTTCAGCAGGTCCGCTCCGACCGTGAGGCTGCCGATGCCGCTGCGGCTGAGGCGGCACGCAAGAAGGCTGAGGAGGAAGCCGCACGCAAGAAGGCGGCTGAAGAGGCGGCACGCAAGAAGGCTGAGGAGGATGCTAAGCGTCAGCAGGCCCCCGCACCTAAGGCAACCCCTGCACCGAAGGTGACCCCCGCGCCTAAGGCTAGCCGTCCGGTGACCCGCCCGTCCCGCCCGGTGACCCGCCCCTCCTACCCGTCGCGTCCGCGTCACGGCCACACTCCGCGTTACCGCTCCTGGTACGGTGCATCCGCGAACACCTACCCGAACAGCAGTTACCCGAGCAGTGCATACCCGAACACTGGCTACCTGGGCTTTGCGACCGGTAACCGCCGCTAGTCAAAACTCGTTTTAGATACGAAAAGCCCCCGATGAGTTCTCTCAGCGGGGGCTTTTACTATGCGCTGTCGACTGGGCCTGATGGGGTGTCGGTAGCAGATAGCTTATTGTTCATTGACCTCGCGGGGCTTCTGCGCGGGGTTGGTGACCAGCGGTTCGTCCTGGGCGATGGGTTCGGCGTCACCGTTCAGGTCGTAGACCTGGGCATCTTCGGGGATTTCCATGGCGGGAGCGCCGGGAATCCGGTCGTAGTCACCGGTGAGGCTCTCGCCGTTGGCTCCTGCCGTGAGAGCTTCTGCGGTTGCTTCGGCTGCCTCGTCGGTGGCGGCTCTATCGGCAATCTTAGTGTTAGATGCGCCTGCGCTCAGTCCCTTAGAGATTACCTTGATGGTCTTGCGCGGTCGCAGGTAGGTCACCCTGCCGTTCGCGTCCAGGTTTCCAGCCTTTTTAGCCAGGTTGAAGCTGTTGATAATACCTCGGCTGCAGAAATACTTATCGCACTTGATGCGGTTTCCCCCCGCGAGGGTGAACGCCTCCTCGACCTGCTTGGTGGTCATGGAGGTGCCGTTGACCAGCTGCTGCGCCAGCAGAGCGGAGACGTGCGGTGCCGACATGGAGGTGCCGCTCTCATAGTCGTAGCTGAACTTAGTGTTATCAGGGCGGTCGAGGCTGTTCATGGACAGGGTGAGGATGTTTTCACCCGGTGCCGAGATGTTAACCCTCGTGCCGTAGTTCGAGAATGATGCTCGCGTGCCAGCCTTGGTGGTTGCACCAACCGTGATGACGCCCATGCAGTTGGCGGGCGCGTACTTGGACGCCTCCGTGTTGCCGTTACCTGCCGCGGCGACCACGATTGCGCCCTTGGAGCGTGCAATGTTGATGGCGCGCTGGTACGCGGCGGGGCACGTGGTTACGGTGCCGATGGACATATTGATAATCTTGGCGGGGGAGGCGTTGTCCGGTACTCCGTCAACGTGTCCGCCAGCAGCCCAGATGATGGCGTCGGCAATGTCTGAGGTGCGGCCACCGCATCGGCCCAGTACGCGCACGGGCTGCACGCGGGCGAGGTCGGCAACGCCGACGATGCCCATGCGGTTATTGCCTCGGGCACCGATAATGCCAGCAACGCTGGTGCCGTGCCAGGTGGAGGTGTGGGCGTTCGCCTGGTCCTTGCAAAGGTTGTAGGGTGCGTAGTCGCCTTCATCCCTGGGGTTGGGGTCGCGGCCGTCGCCGTCGCGGGCGCTGAGCGGGTCGCTGACGAAGTCGTAGCCGTTCGCCATGCCGGTAACCAGGTCGGGGTGCGGCACGTAGCCGGTGTCAAGTACGGCGACCTTCACGTTTGCGCCGCGGCGCAGGCGCGCGTTACCGGTGTTCTGAACGCCGGTGGTGGGGTTGGTGAGGTTCCACTGCTTGCTGTACTGCGGG
Source organism: Rothia sp. HMSC071C12 (assembly GCF_001813895.1). Classification (NCBI taxonomy): domain Bacteria; kingdom Bacillati; phylum Actinomycetota; class Actinomycetes; order Micrococcales; family Micrococcaceae; genus Rothia; species Rothia sp. HMSC071C12. The sequence continues at coordinate 299,948 of NZ_KV814374.1, read as the reverse complement.
TCGTTGAACTGGAAGGTGATGTCGCCCTCTGCGGCGGGGTAGTTGATGTAGTCGGGCTCGACGGAGGCTACGTCCGGGTCGGAGGCGACCTTCGCCATGAACTCCTTCGCCTCGTTTTTGTTGAGGGTTTTGGAGGTCTGGATGACGGCGTCATCGGTGGAGGTGTTGTGCAGGAACTTGGTGTCGACGTTCAGTGCTTCGCTGACGACGTCGACGGTGTCCATGATGTCGTCAACGATGCCGCGGACTGCATCCCACTCGCCGTCGCGCAGCATTTTGCGCTGCTTGGCTTCCTGGGTGTAGGTGACGATGAATCGGTCGAAGTTCTGCTGGGGGAGCGTGCCGGGTGCCGCCGCGGTGGGGGTGGTGGGGCGTGTTACGCCGTTGCGTGTGAGGGTGAGGGGGCTGACGGGCCCTTCAATCTGGGGCGCTGCCTGAGCTGCTGCCAGGATGGCTTCGTCGCTGGGCCCCTGCGCGAGGACGGCGGGTAGGTCGCCTCCGAAGAGGATGACGCCGGCGGCGAGCAGGCTCAGTGCTGCGCGTGCGGGGCGCTTGCGGCGGCGGTTATCGATGCAGTGGTTATCGATGCAGTGGTTATCGATGCGGGGGCGAGGAGGTGTTTCGGTGCGCTGCGCACCGATGTATGGAAGCCTCATCTGGTTCTCCTGATGTAGGTGGTATGCGAACTGTGTGATGTGTACTGGTGTTTCCGTCTGTAGGTGCACGAGGTGCGCATAGGGTTTTTGCGGGGCGGCAAAGGGGCCTGTTTTTGGGCGCGCTGAAGTAATGAATGGGGTGAGGGAATAGTGTTTTGTAGACCCTTTTTCGTACCGAAAGAACCCTTTTTGGACGGTGTGCAACGTACATTTCTAAGGTATCACTTCAAGGTGAACTTGAGGGATTTTTGAGGTGCTTTTCACGGGTTAATGTGCAGAAAATCAACCTCTGGAGGCTGAATAGCGCCCAATGATTGAGAGTTTATGTAAGTAAAGCTTGAGGGTTGGAATGTGCGAGGCAGGATATGCGGTACCTCTTGCTGACAGGGGAGAGAAATAAATGTTTTAACACTGTGGTGTAAGCACTAGAATGCATTAAAAATGCAGTTGATAGCAAAAAATAAAAATAGCCTGAAATGCGCGTGAAAATAAATAAAAAGCTGGCATCAATACGCTGGACAGCACGCACCTCCGGTAGACACACAGACCGGGGCGGCCACCGCATCGGTGACCGCCCCGGTCTATAGAATCATCAACACCAGCACGCTGGCGCTCGCTACCTACTGGAGAAAGCGTCCTTAGGAAGCGTAGGAGCCCAGTAGGCGAACCGCGCCGCCGTCCACGCCCTTAGCGCCCTGAACGTAATCGGGGTTGTTAGCCTCGGGCTCACCGGCGGCAACAACGTCACCCATAATCCAGGAGGGGATACCGCGGTCGTTCAGGCGCTTGGTAGCAGCCTCAGCCACGGAGGGGTCAACGATAGCGATCATGCCCACGCCCAGGTTCAGGGTGCGTTCCAGGTCGGCAAGGGGCACGTTGCCCAGCGAACCGATCAGGGAGAAGATGGCGGGAATCTGCCAGGTGGAGCGGTCCACGCGACCCTCCAGGCCCTGAGGCAGAACGCGAGCCAGGTTAGCAGCCAGGCCGCCGCCGGTCACGTGGGAGAAGCCGCGTACACCGCTGCCGGTGGTGCCGTCTTCGCCGTTGACGGGGAATGCTGCCGCCAGGTCCAGGCAGTCTGCAGCGTACACGCGGGTGGGCTCGAGTAGCTCCTCACCGATGGTGCGACCCAGCTCGTCCACCTGGCGCTCCAGGCCCCAGCCGGCTACGTTCAGGACCTTGCGGACCAGGGAGTAGCCGTTGGAGTGAATACCGGAGGACGCCATAGCGATCAGCACGTCACCCTCGCGCACGCGGTCCGGGCCGAGCAGCTCGTCCGCTTCAACCAGACCGGTTGCGGCACCGGCGACATCGTACTCATCCTCGGCCAGCAGGCCGGGGTGCTCAGCGGTTTCGCCGCCAACCAGGGCGGTGCCAGCCTGTGCACATGCGCCAGCGATACCGCGCACAATGTCAGCGATACGCTCGGGAACGACCTTGCCGGTGGCAATGTAGTCGGTCATGAACAGCGGCTTAGCGCCGCAGACCACGATGTCGTCCACGACCATGCCGACCAGGTCGTAGCCGATGGTGTCGTGAATATCGAGTGCCTGCGCAATAGCGACCTTGGTGCCCACACCGTCGGTGGAGGTAGCCAGGTAGGGCTTGCGGTACTTGACGAGCTCGGAGACATCGTACAGGCCCGCGAAGCCGCCCACGCCACCAACGACGGAGGAGTTGTGGGTCGCCTTGATAGCGCCCTTCATCAGCTCAACGGCGCGATCGCCAGCCTCTACGTCAACACCTGCGCTCGCGTAGGTTACGGTGGTGGTGTTCTCGCTCATTAGGATTCCTTCGGGGTAGCGGTAGCGGAGGAGTTTGCGGGGATGCGGTCCTGCTCGGTGAGCAATGCCTCGAGGTCGGCGTCGGGGCCGGGGTTGCACATGCCCATACCGGCATCGTCTGCGGCAACCTGTACTGCGGAAGGGTCGAACTTCGTTTCGAGAGTTTCGGTTCCTTCGCGGGTTTCAATGGAGACTGCCTCGGCGTGCTCAGGCTTGGAGGGGACGGGGCGCTCCACGGTCACCTCAGCTGCCTTGCCGGCGAGGGGTCCGCCCTTGCCCTTTTCTCCAGCGTCGAAGAGGGACTTGCCGCGTCGTTCCTCGCTCGGCAGCTCGATCGGGTATTTGCCGGTGAAGCATGCGGTGCACATGTTTTCGGCGGGCTGCTCGGTGGCTGCCATCATGCCGTCCTGGGAGATGAAGCCGAGAGAATCGGCACCCAGGGAGGAAGCGATTTCGTCCACGGACAGGCCGTTAGCGATCAGCTCCGCGCGGGAGGCGAAGTCAATACCGTAGAAGCAGGGCCACTTCACGGGCGGGGAGGAGATGCGCACGTGCACTTCCTTCGCGCCAGCTTCGCGGAGCATACGCACGAGGGCACGCTGAGTGTTACCGCGAACAATGGAGTCGTCAATGACGACGAGGCGCTTACCGGCAACCACGGACTTCAGCGGGTTCAGCTTCAGGCGGATACCGAGCTGGCGGATAGTCTGCGAGGGCTGAATGAAGGTTCGGCCCACGTAGGCGTTCTTGACCAGGCCGTTACCGTAGGGGATGCCGGACTCTTCGGCGTAACCAATAGCAGCCGGAACACCGGATTCGGGGGTGGGCATGACCAGGTCAGCTTCAACAGCGTGTTCGCGGGCGAGCTGACGGCCCATTTCTACGCGGGATTCGTAGACGCTACGGCCGGAGATGGTGGTGTCCGGGCGTGCGAGGTAGACGTACTCGAAGACGCAACCGGCGGGCTTAGCTTCTGCGAAACGCTGGGAACGCAGACCGTTCTCGTCAATGGTGAGGAATTCGCCGGGCTCCACTTCACGCACGTAGGATGCGCCGACAATATCAAGTGCCGCGGTTTCGGATGCGACAACCCAGCCGCGCTCCAGGCGACCGAGTACGAGGGGGCGTACACCCTGCGGGTCGCGTGCGGCGTAGAGAGTGTTCTCATCCATGAAGGTGAGGCAGAAAGCACCGCGCAGGGTCGGCAACAGGTCGAGCGCTGCTTCTTCAAGGGAATCGAAGTCATGCTCTGCCAGTAGAGCCGTAACGAGTGCGGTGTCGGTGGTGTTACCCTGAGCAAGCTCACCGTGCTTGGGGGGCTTGCCGCCGTTCTTTTCGAGGATACGGTCGTAAAGGTCAGCGGAATTGGTGAGGTTACCGTTGTGCGCCAGACAGAGCGTGCCGTGCGGGGTGGTACCGAGGGTGGGTTGTGCGTTAGCCCAGTGGGATGCGCCGGTGGTGGAGTATCGGGCGTGGCCGATAGCGTGGTCGCCGGGCATGGAGCTGAGGGTGGCTTCGTCAAAGACCTGGGAGACGAGTCCCATATCTTTGTACACGTGGATGCGTTTGCCGTTACTGGTTGCGATACCTGCTGATTCCTGGCCGCGGTGCTGGAGTGCGTACAGACCGTAGTAGGTTAGCTTTGCCACGTCCTCGCCGGGTGCCCACACGCCGAAGACGCCGCAGGCGTCCTTGGGGCCGTGGTCAATCGGATCGAGGTCGTGAGTGAGTTTTCCGTCGGGACGAATCAATTCACTTCTTTTCGACGTTGGGACTGCGGATGCGTCTGCGCAGGCGCAAGACGGACGTGTGTTTCTGTACTCGCACCTGCCTGTGTGTGCGGTAGCATACACCAGACCTTTAAAAGTGTACCGGGTTTCAATGTAGACGTGGTGAAGGATACGCTAAATACCTCAGGATGGACCACTAGAACAGGCACCAAACACGCCAAATCACGAAAACTGCGTGGACCTGTGAGCTCGTAGCGAATTCTAGAAGAGCGGCAACAAACCCGAAAGGTCACTACGCTCACCCGACGCATCCAGCGCACCGGCACTCACCGCCTGCGCCCACGAACAGGCACCCAGAACCAGCGCCGCCCACACGAGCGGACGCGCCTCCACAACGGACGGGGGAGTGCCGCGCGTATGGCGGGGGCCAGCAATACACTGAGTCACACCCAGCGGGGGTACACGCACCTCCACACTATTGCCGGGGGCGAGGGTTGCCAGCTCCTCCAAGGTGAAGCGCACAAAGGTCGCACGCACCGAGCGGGGGAGCGCGGCAAACGCCTGCTCCACCTCGGCGCTGTTCAGCAGGTACTCGCCTTGGGCATGCACATCTGCAGGCTCGCCGGCTGCCGCACGCTGCGCCTCAAAGAAAGCACGCACTTCGCGTACCGCCGCCATGCCGTCTGCTTCGGAAGTTTTACGTCGAATCGCCACGATTAGTCCTCTTCCGGGGCGCCGGGAACCAGACCCTCGCGGGTGAAAAGCTCCTCATACACACGCAGCTCGCCCACCTCAACCGGCTTGCCGTCCACGTAGCCGCCGGTCACCGGGTGAACCACCAGCGCGAGTAGGCGCTCGCATTCCTCGGCGCTCAGGTAGCCGCCAGCGGCGAGAGCACGCAGAGCCACGGCGTACATGGCGCGGTGCGAACCGTCGCTCATCTTCACCACCACGGATGCGCCCGAACGCAGACCAATGCAGAGCACGCCCTCCGCACCGCCCTTGACGATCGCGTCCAGTTCTTCGCTGAGCACGGTGTCGGGGGAGCCGGGTGCCTGAATCAGCTCGGGGTAATCCACCATGGCGGTCGCGACCGTGGAGGCGCGCGCATCCGCGCCGAGGTTGCGGATTGCCGCACCCAGGGTCGAGTAGGCGCGTGCGGCACCGGCCAGGGAGACGGCGTGCACGGGCGCACCGCAGCCATCAACGCCGATAGCGGCTACGGGCTCGCCGGTGAACGCCTCAATTTCTTCGGTGATGACCTGCTGCAGCGGGTGGGCGGGGTCGAGGTAGTTGTGCAGAGTCCAGTCCTGCGAGCCCTCTTCGAGGTCGCCGCGCTCAAGCTTGGCGGTGCACGCCCACAGGAATGCGGCGTGCTTGCCGGAGCAGGGGTGCGCCAGGGCAGTAGCGGCAAGGTTCGCCTGAACCATTGCCTGGCGTGCCTGCTTGTCGGAGGGGAGCGTGGGCTTGAGCGCCAGGTTTGCCGGGGTGAGCGGGTTGGCTTCGGTGCTGCCCTGGGTGAGTACGTCCTGCACGGCGCGCATCTGCTCGAAGGTGCCTCGATGCGAGCCGCAGGCGATGGCGACCTGGGAGCCGCGCAGGGGTGCGCCCGCCTTCATGGATCCGATGGCCTGCAGCGGCTTGGCGGCGGAGCGCAGGTAGAAGGGCTCGTGAATGTCGCCGAGGGCAAGCTGTACTTCGCCGTCGGGGCCCAGCAGGATGAGGCGGCCGCGGTGGCGTGCCTCAATGAAGTTGTTGCGGGTGAGCTGCGCGAGTTCTACGTCGAAGGTGCTGCTGTGGTCGGTGGTGTGAGTGGTTGCCTGTGGGGTGGTGCTGTTGGTCATTCTTCTAGTTTAAACGGGGCGTGCGGCTTGACCCTATTTGTCTCTGGTGGCGCGGAGCTAGGATGGGCTGGCACCGTCGAGGGAGAGCCCTGTGAAGAGATTCACGTTTACTGCGAGTTGAAGCTATGAGTAATTCATTTTTATAATTGAAGTGTGCTCAAGCGCAACGGGTAAGACTAAGGTAAGTGAGCGAGGCGCAGCCCGCACGAACCGAAAAACCCAGCACCGCATAGGACCGACCACGATTGACGCCCGACGAACCATTCTGGCGCCTCGACGTACCGCCTCATGAACATGGCGATGACCAAGGCAGCGGCAGATGAGCAAAACCCCACCCCGTCAATCGATGAGCTATGAGTGTATCCACGGTTCATCATCTCTGACATGCCCCAATATGCAGTCTGAGAACGGGCGTAATGTATCCAGTACGCAATTGATGCAGTCCCGGGGCCTCTATATCTAGGCGAAACTAGTTAGACGTGACCCGGTACGAGTATGCATCGCTTAATGCCCCTTACCCCTCAACTCACTCTTGATTGGTGAGCGGCAAACCATGTAAAGGAGTACATCCATGGCAGAGCAGAACAACACCTCCGCAAACACCTCCGCACAGAACGTCTCCCCCAAGGGTGGCGTGGGCGTGGATTCTGAATTCCACGCAAAGTTCTTCCCCATCCTGGCTCGCGTTGCTTCTGTGACCGCAGTGCTCATGTATGTCTTCTACTTCCCGCAGATTATCGGTAACCTGAACGGTCACAAGGGTGACTGGATCCAGCCGCTGGTCGCTGCGGTGAACTGCACCCTGTGGGTTCTGTACGGTCTGTGGCGCCCCAAGAAGGATGTTCCGATTATCATCGCGAACCTCCCGGGTATTGTCTTCGGTGGTGTGGCTGCCATTACCGCCCTCATCTAGTGCTTTTAGCTTGATTCGGTAGCTTCGGTTACCGCGCTGTGCGGCTCTTCTCTAGCGTGCATTCTTACGAATGTGCCGCTACATGAGAAGAGCCGCATTTTTAGTGAGCCCAGCTCACGTTTTTAGAGTGATACCGGGTACCCTGAATAGCATGAAGGTTTTGGTACTGGGCCCCGGCGGCCGCGAACACGCAATTATTCGAGCGCTTCTGCGCGACCCTGAGGTAACCGAGGTGCACAGCGCCCCCGGCAACGCCGGCATTGCCCAGGATGTTCCCGTCCATGCAATTGATGCGAATGACCCCGCCCAGGCAACCGCCCTGGCACGCGAACTGAACGCCGACCTGGTCGTTATTGGCCCGGAGGCGCCGCTGGTCGCCGGTGTTTCTGACGCACTGCGTGAGGCGGGTTTTGATGTTTTCGGCCCCTCCGCAGCTGCCGCTCAGCTGGAGGGTTCTAAGGCTTTCGCTAAGCAGGTCATGGAAGAGGCTTCCGTGCCGACTGCCCGCGCTTACGTGGCAACGAATGCTGCTGAGGCGCAGGCTGCCCTGGACGAGTTCGGTGCACCCTATGTGGTGAAGGACGACGGCCTGGCAGCAGGTAAGGGCGTTGTGGTGACCGAGGACCGCACCGCAGCACTGGAGCACGCCCAGGCTTGCTTCAACGCTGGCGGTACCGTGGTCATCGAAGAGTTCCTGGACGGCCCCGAGGTGTCCCTCTTCGTCATTTCTGACGGTAAGAACGTTCTGCCGCTGTCCCCGGCTCAGGACTTCAAGCGCATTTTTGACAACGATGAGGGCCCGAATACCGGCGGTATGGGCGCCTACACCCCGCTTCCCTGGCTGCCCGAGGGCTTCGTGCAGGAGGTCGTGGAGAAGGTTGCCCGCCCGACCGTGGCTCGTATGGCTGAGCGCGGCACCCCGTTCGTGGGTGTGCTCTTCTGCGGCCTGGCTGTGACCAGCCGCGGCGTGCGCGTTATCGAGTTCAACGCCCGCTTTGGCGACCCGGAAACCCAGGCGGTTCTGGCGCGTCTGCGCACCCCGCTGGGTCAGCTGCTGCGTGCGGCTGCTCGCGGTGAAATTTCTGAGGGTACCGAGCTGGATTGGGATCCCCGCACCGCAGTTGACGTGGTTATGGCTGCTGAGAACTACCCTGACACTCCCCGCAAGGGTGACGTCATCTCCGGTCTGGATGAGGCGAACGCCCTGGAGGGCGTGCACGTGATTCACGCGGGCACCGTGGTTTCCGGCGAGGAAATCCACACCGCCGGCGGCCGCGTGCTGGCCGTCGTGGCGCTCGGTGAGAACCTGGGCGCCGCCCGCGACGCCGCCTACGAGGGCGTTCGCGCTATCTCTTGGGCTGGCGCGCAGTACCGCACCGATATCGCGCTGAAGGCTGTGGAGAACCGTATCCACATTCCCGCCCCGCGCGGCTAAAACCTAAGGTGACCGGCTTCCCCGCTTGAGGGTGGGGGAGCCGGTCGCTTCTTTGCCACTTGCCCCTTTGCCTCTTACTTCTTGGCTTCTTGCCGTCTCGGCTTTTCCCCAATCGGGGTGCTGTCGGCGGCGACCGGGGTAGGTTGGGCTCTCAAGATTGTGCCGTATTGATGACTGATTGGCACTATCGGGAGCCGTGCCTGTCGCGGTATTGTAATTACACAGACTTTTTGCATCCACATCACACCACCTCATCAGGAGAAATTCTCATGACTTCTCGTTCTAACCCCGTGGAAATCCCGGGCTGGACTCACATTTATTCCGGCAAGGTCCGCGACCTGTACGTTCCGAATGAGGAACGTTTTGACGCTACCGGCTTGACCGTCAATGATGACGCTGAGCTACGTGCCGGTTCGGTCATGGTTGTTGCCTCGGACCGTATTAGCGCTTTTGACCGTATTCTGCCCACCGAGATCCCGGATAAGGGCAAGATTCTGACTCAGATGTCCCTGTGGTGGTTTGAGCAGCTTAAGCAGGTTCCGAACCACGTGCTGTCCACTGACGTTCCGGATGTTGTGGCTGGTCGCGCGATGATTTGCCGCTCCCTGAACATGTTCCCGGTGGAGTGCATTGTGCGCGGTTACCTGACCGGTTCGGGTTTGGCCGTGTACAACCAGACCGGTGAGATTGCTGGCGTGAAGTTGCCTGCGGGTCTGGTGGATGGTTCCCGCCTGGAGACCCCGATTTTCACTCCGACCGGTAAGGCTGAGGTGGGTGAGCATGATGAGCTGGTGACCCGTGAGGAGCTGTACGCTGAGGTGGGTCAGCCGGTGGGTGAGCGCCTGGAGGAGCTGAGCCTGAGCCTGTACACCACTGCGGAGAAGATTGCTCGTGAGCAGGGCATTATTCTGGCGGATACCAAAATGGAGTTCGGTACTGATTCGTACCGCGGCGAGATCACTCTGGGTGATGAGGTTCTGACCCCGGATTCTTCGCGTTTCTGGGACGCTCAGCAGTATGAGCCGGGTCATGCTCAGCCGAGCTTTGATAAGCAGTACGTGCGTGACTGGCTGCGTTCCCCGGAGGCGGGTTGGGACGGTTCGGATAACGTGCCGCACCTGCCTGAGGAGGTTGTGGAGAAGACTCGTGCCCGTTACGTTGAGGCGTATGAGCGTCTGACCGGCACGAAGTTCTAAACTCAATATTTCGGGCTGAAATAAGTCTTTGAGATAGCTAAAGGGCAGTGCCCCGGAAGGTCATTCTTCCGGGGCACCGCCCTTTAATCCATAAGCTCTTTTACATGCATTCTTATAGGTGCTATACGTCATAAATACATCTTGTGTGTCTATTGTACGGGGGGGTGTCCTCTATCATACTTAGTAATCGGCTCATGATGCTTCTACTCCGCAAAACGCAGGTTCACATCGTATAGCAGGTCTGTAGATAGCATCCACGATACGCCCGTATCACTGCCGATTCTCGCCCATCAATGATGCTTGAGAAAGATGAAGTCCATGGCAAAGAAGCCCTTCACACCCCTCGCCCTTATCGGTATTGCTTGCTGTCTGGGCGTATCGAGTTGCTCCACCACCGTTGAAGTTAAGCAAGACATTCGCAATGTCCTGGCAAGCTACGAGAATCCCTCCCCGGATATTAACGTGGCCCTCGTCAACGAGGTCAAAAAGTGCATGAGTGAGAAGTCCTTCACCTACTCCGGTAGTCAGAACATTATTTCCGGTGCCTCCGTTCTTGAACTTGCGATGAGTGATGCCTACCTCCCCAGCGAAGAAGCGGCCACCCGAGGGTACTTATTCACCCGGCAGGACAACGCTAGCTCCAGCAATGAACCCGCGATGGAAAACCCGGCATATCGCAAGGCGTTCCAAGGTGACCCCCAAGCCGCAGACAGCAAAACTGTCACCATCACGCTGAGTAACGGTGCCCAGGTCGGCATGGCAACAGATTCATGCCTGGGACGTGCGGCAGAGGCTGTCTTCGGCTCAACAGAAAACTACCTCAAATACACCAACTTCATTAATGAGCTCACCACGGGTGGATCCAAAAATAACGCGGTAGAAGAAATGGGGAAATACTACCGTAATGACACCACCTACGGTGCATGCATGAAAGAAAGCGGATACGCCGACATCCAGCACTTCGGAGATGCTCCCAGCTACGCAGAGAAAACCTGGGGTAAGTACAAGGCAGCCAATGTAGCCGCCAATGCGGAAGAGCAGTCCCTAGCTCACGCCGACTACAACTGCCAAAAGTCCACTGGAATCCTGACTAAGGCACAGAATATCTACTACGAAAAGGCTGCGACCTGGCTCAATGAGCATGAGCCGCTCATCCTTGAAGTACGCGATATCGAACGTCAGGCCCAGGAGCGTGCCGCAGCTCTACTCAACGGCAACTAGCCAAGGGCAACTAGCCAACGGCAAATAGTAAACGCTGATTCCTCGTTGGACATTTTCTAGCGAGATTTTTCTACCGATCCTCTGCTCTCAACCGCTTTCACCCGCGGATGAGAGCAGAGGATACACCCCTTTATTCAACCCCCGCCACGTTGTTACCCTCAGCAATTACCCCTAGTCCCACCCCATATTTCACCGCAGAAAGGTGAACCCATGAACACGCAGCAGAGTTCAGAAAACCCCCGCCGCGCCGCCACGACGGCAACCATACGCGCCTACCTGGTTCCAGTGCTCGTCATTCTGCTCGTCATCACCGGCGGGTTCTCCATCTACGCGCTCAACACGGGGCTACGCACCAATGTTGAATCCAATGCGCAGCCGTCCCGCGCCGCGCAACTAACAACCCGCATCAGCACGCAGACTGTTACCCGCACCTACTCGGGAGAAGTCAGCGTGTCACCCGCCCGAAGCTACACCGTAGGAACCCCTCAAGGAGTGGTGACCAGGGACGGTGCCAAGGCGGGTACCCAGATGAGTAACGGCTCAATTATCACCACTATCAACGAGCGTCCCATCATTGCGTTCAAGGGTAGTATTCCCGCCTACCGCGACCTTGCCGTAGGCGCACGCGGCGATGATGTTAAACAGCTCCAAGAAGCTCTAGAATCGCTCGGCTACAGCATCTGGGATGAGGAAGGAAACTACGGCGAAGCAACCGCCAACGCCGTCTACCGTTTCTACCTGGACCGTGGCTACTACCCTCCCGGGGATACTGACCGAACCGAAGAAGGACGCTACAGCACCGCCCTGCCGCTCTCTGAATACCTCTTCGCTGACGGCAATGAATACACCGTAGACAACAGCTGCGGCACCAAAGGCCAAACCTCAACTCCGGCGCTGTGCACCCTATCCGCGGGTGGGTACCGTCTGGTACTCTCCGCGGACGGTAGCGCTCTCAGCAATGAACTCGCTGAGGGACAGAAAGTCCAGATTCTTACCGATAACGGAAGTCCGCTCGAAGGCACTCTGGGCGCGGCTCTCACACCCGAAGGCTCAACTAACGCTGACGGCGGCGCTAACGCAGGTGCCTCCAACGGTGCTCAGAACAGCGCGCGATCTAACAGCGATACCTCCGCACCGGGAGCTACCGCGCGGAAACGCTACCCCATCACAATCGACTTGCCGGAAAACACGACGGCATCAACACGTTTTCAAGCAACCGTCACTCTCAACCGAGGCGCTGAAAACGCCCTCGCGGTGCTCGAAGCTGCCGTCAAAACCGAAGAAAACGGAACGCACTCCATCACCCTGGAGAACGGTCAGAGCGTTCCCGTCACCCTCGGTGTGTGCTCCGCCGGAATCTGCGAGCTCGTCAACCCCGCAGCAGAACTCAAGGCAGGCACCGTCGTAAAGCTGAAGGAGCGCTAAAATGCCTCATCACGAGACAGAACGCGCCTTCCCCGCGAGCGCTACCGCCACAAAACCTAATATCGAGTGCCACAATATTGCGCGTTTCTTCCAGCCCTCCACCTGGGCGCTAAAAAACGCAACCCTCAGCATTCATGAAGGCGAATCAGTGGCCATTACCGGCGCCTCCGGAAGCGGAAAATCTACGCTCCTCTCTATCATCGGGCTACTCGATCAGCCCTCTGAAGGTGAGCTGAAAATATTGGGCCAAAACATGGGCACCGCCAGCGACGCCGAGCGAACTGTAGCACGCCGTGAGCACATCGCTTTTGTCTTTCAGGCGTACCACCTTATCGCTCATCTGAACGCCACCGAGAACATTGCCCATACCCTCCGGATGCGCGGCGTACCGGGCCGTCAGGCACATCAGCGTGCGTTGCAGGCACTCGAACAGGTGGGTTTGGGGCACCGTTTGGAGGTTCTTCCACGCAACATGTCCGGTGGTGAACAGCAACGAGTCGCGGTTGCGCGTGCGTTAGCCTGCGCCCCGCGTATCCTACTGTGCGATGAGCCTACAGGAAACCTCGACACTGAAAACTCTCACAAGGTGTTGGATCTGCTCCTCGCCGGCCGTGCGGAGAAGCAAAGCCTGGTCATCATCACCCATGAACCCGATATCGCGGCTCGCTGCGACCGGCAGCTGCACATGGTCGATGGGATGCTCGTTAGCCCCAAACTCACTCGTCCCGAAGAGCCTGCCCATCAATCGCTCAAAGAACCCGTTATCAGGGGAGGATAGATGCTAAGGAACAACCTTCACTACGCTCTCCTTGCAGTTGTTCGCCGTTGGCGCCGCAACCTGCTCACGGTACTGGCGATGCTTGCAGGAACAACCACCATCATCATGCTGGTGGGCGTCAGCGAGTCGTCAGCACTCAACACGAGCTCGCAGCTGGCCAGCTACGATTCCACCCGGCTCGGTGTGCGCCTCCAGCCGCAAACCTGGGATATACCGGAGGATGAACTGCTCTGGCGCGTTAACCAAGTTCCAGAGGTCAAAGCTGCCGGTACAGTCACCATCGATACGCAGACAACGCGTCCGCAGGTCAACAGGCCGGGGCATGATGGCCAACAGACACCCCTCGCAATCGTTTCAGAATCGGGTTTGAAAGCACGAGGCGCGCACATTGTCGAGGGGAACTTTTCGGAACCTGCCCGCGAACGCCCCGGTGAGCCTACCGTCTATCTGGGCGTTGCCCTCGCAAAAGAGCTAGGGGTCAGTACTGAGCCCGGGCGGAACATGATTGAGGTCAACGGAATGCGAGCTTACGTGCTCGGCATTATCCGTGACGGCGGTAAAAACGCTGCTCTCAGTAGCGCTCTTATCCTGCCGACCACCTCCACTTTTTTGCCGCAAGCCCACACCCTACAACGCGGTATGGACGTCATCGTGAATCCAGGAAGTGCAGATACGGTCGCGGAACAGCTCAAGCAGGTACTCGATCCGCAGCGCGCCCCCGTTGATACAAACATTGAGATTCCGCCTTCACCGGTGACTCTTCGTGCTTCCCTGACGAAGGATAGCCGAGCTCTTACAACCATCATTCTGGTGGTTCTTATCGCCTCGACAAGCTTCGGCATTGTGATGACCATGCAGATTTCGGTCTGGGAACGCCGCCGGGAAATCGGCATTAACCGTGCATTAGGGTTGGGACGGCGAGATGTGGCGGTCAGCTTCCTGGCGGAGGCGGCTCTCCTCGGGGCCCTGGGCGCTCTTGGAGGCTTCATCCTCGGTATTCTCGGTTCCTGGGTTGTGTGCCTTCTCAACGGATGGGCACTATCTCTACCACCCCTTATCCTAGGGATTCCTTTCCTCGGCTTGGGTGTGGGCATCGTGGCGGGTGCATTGCCCGCCTACGCGGCAACGAAGGTTCAGCCGCTTGAGCTCCTGCAATAATTGCCCCGCTGAAATAATTGCTCGGCGCATAAGGGCGGTGCCCCGGAAGGTCATTCTTCCGGGGTACCGCCCTTTAGCTATATGAGGTTATGGTATTGAGGGGCGCACCTTAGCCGTTGTGAGCGTCTTCATCGTGTACGTTTGCGTGGCACAAATCCTCGTGCAGAAGATCCCGCGCCGGGTGCAACCGCGCCCGCTCCTCCGCTGCACGGTCAGACAGCGAATAGAACCACGTAATATGCTCGCACACCCGCTCGTAGGCCGCCTGCTCATCGTGAGAGGCAATCGCCTCAATAATGCCGTAATGCTGCCGCTGCAACGTGCGCTTGACCGCCTCCCAATCCTTCAAGAAAGGAACCGCCTCCTGCACATAACTCATTGTCGCCATGTGCAAAGAGTCAATCACCGTATCAAGCACAATATTGCCGCCAAGCTTCGACAGCTCATAGTGAAAACGCGTATCGCAGAAATGGAAGCGCTCATCGCTGATCTGCTCATCCATCTCCGCCAAATGCGCACGCGCCCGCTCCAACGCCGCTTCACGCTCCGGGGTGTCCGGCGCTGCGGCTGCCGCACGTGCCGCGGGGCCCTCCAACAGCAGGCGGGTTGAGACAACGTCCTTCACCGGCAGGCTACGGGTCGCAATGTGCATGCGCAACGCCCAGCTGAGCGCATCCGACGGCTCCGAAATGATAATCGCGCCCGACTTCGGTCCCGAACCGGTACTGGAACGAATCAGGCCCAACGCGTTCAAAACCCGAAGGCCCTCACGGACCGAGGGGCGGGAAATGCCGTGCCGTGCGGCAAGCTCACGTTCGGAAGGGAGCTTATCGCCCACACGCAACTCACCCAGGCGCAGGCGCCGCTCAAAGGTCTCCAGGATGATGCTGTAGCTGCGGTCCGCCAGAATCGGCTGGCGCTCAACCGCAGGGGGCGCCTCTGCAGGCTGGGTGTCGTCAAAAGAACGAGGCATACTCTCTCCTGATAACGAGGCGGATAACGAAAAGAAGTCTCGACTCAGCATGTTCTCCCAAACTATTGGGGCAACCTATCGAGTCATAAGGGGCATAAAAAGCGGGGCGGCGATACCGGAAAGGTACGCCGCCCCGCTGTGGCCTCCGGTCAAACCGGGGCGAATGTCCTACTGTTCGTGAAGCGGATGCTTCAGGAACTCTCTAAAACCTGAGCTTCAGATTAGGGAATCATGAAGGACAGCACGTTGGTCTGCAGGAAGACCAGGACGCAGACGAACAGGAGCATAGCGAAGGACCAGGGGAGGACAGCCTTGAGGATGTCGGATTCCTTGCCTTCCATGTCCACGGAGGTAGCAGCAATAGCCAGCGACTGCGGGGAGATCATCTTACCGACCACACCACCGGTGGTGTTAGCAGCCAGCATGAGCTCGGGGGTTGCGCCGTGGATACCTGCGTGCTGCAGGTTCTCAGCAGCAGACACCTGCAGCTTGGAGAACAGTGCGTTCGCGCTGGTGTCCGAACCGGTCACAGCGGTACCGATCCAGCCCAGAGCCGGTGCGAGGAACGCGTAGACGGTGCCCAGGCCTGCCAGGAAGGTACCCATAGCAATGGTCTGACCGGAGAAGTTCATGACGTATGCCAGTGCCAGAACCGAAGCAATGGTCAGGATGGACCAGCGCATGCGGTAGACAACGGAACCGAACTCGGTGAAGATTGCCGGGAACTTGAAGGCGTAGCGGCCCTTCTCGTTGAAGAAGAAGTAGACCACAGCAACAACCAGACCGGAAATGATCAGCAGGGTGCCGGGGTTGGACATCCACGCGAAGTTGTAGACAGCGTCCTTGACGGGCTTGCCGTCAGCGGTGACGAGGCGGGAGCTCAGAGCCTGGATATCAATCTTGATGACGAAGCTCTTCAGCCATGCCTTCAGGCCAGCGTGCAGGTTAGCAACACCGAAGATTGCAACGACGATGACGTAGGGCAGCAGTGCCATCCAGACGCGAACGGCGGGCAGAGCTTCCTTCTCTTCAGCCTGTGCGGGCAGACCGTAGCGTTCACGAACGCCTGCGACGCCGCGCGGCTTCCAGAACTGCAGGAAGATCACGGCAACGCCCATGGAGACGATGCAGGCAACAACGTCGGTCAGGTTGTATGCGGGGGTAGCGGCGGTGACCCACTGTGCGATAGCGAAGGAAACGCCGATGACCAGTGCGGGCAGCCAAGCGTCCTTCAGGCCCTTCATGCCGTCGAGGATGACGAGCAGGATGAGCGGAACGAGCATTGCCAGGAACGGAGCCTGGTGACCAACGATGGTTGCGATAACGTGTGGGTCCTTGCCGCCGACTTCACCTGCGGTGGTAATCGGGACAGCAACCGCGCCGAATGCCACGGGTGCGGTGTTAGCGAGCAGAACGGTGATAGCAGCCTTGAGGGGCTTGACGCCCAGTGCCAGAATCATGGTTGCGGTAATTGCAACGGGAGCGCCGAAGCCAGCCAGTGCCTCGAGCAGACCACCGAAGCAGAATGCGATGAGGATAGCCTGGATGCGCAGGTCGCCGCCGCCGAGGCGGTCGAAGACGCGGCGCAGGTCTTCGAATCGACCGGAGAGAACGGTGATCTGGTAGAACCAGATGGCGCCCAGAATCACCCAGCAGATGACCAGGCCGTAGATGGCGCCGCGGACGGCGCTCAGGCCGGCGAGGTCAGCGGGCATGTGGAAGCCCAGCGCTGCTACGAGGATGGATGCTGCCAGTGCCACGAGTGCGGACCAGTGAGCGCGTGCCTTAACGCCCAGTAGCATCACAAAGAAGGTGAGGAGGGGAATGGTTGCCACGAGCGCGCTGAGGCCGAGGCTACCTCCCACTGCATTGGTTACAGCGGTATAAGTTTCCACTGGAACTCCTTTGGTTCAGGGTGTGTCTTGTGTGTGGTCAGACCATAGATAATCCCGCTGGGGAACGGGTCATTGTTTCCCATGCGGGGATGTGGTCAGACCATTGATCGCATGTTTAGAAGAGTAGCGGATAGTGCGGCGTTTCACCAAAAGTGACCTGACTCATTTCCGCGACTAAGGGGTGTCTGGAGGGTTTGTATCCCGTGAATTTACCGAAATATTGCGGCTCTGACAGTTAATGCCAGCTTCTGAAACTCGAATATTTCTGAAGGCGTAAAGGATTGGGTGTATGAGTGACTGCTTTATCTATTGAGGAACCTTCAACTGTGGGCACATTCTTGAAAAGAATGTTGTGTTAAAGAGGAGTCGCCCCATAAAACAATCATTAACGCTTCAGAAAGGCGGATTTCTAGGGGGTTTAGCCGCCAAAGATGTGTGTTTGATAAACGTTCAATAATTAAAGAGGCATAGGGGGTGTGGCGAGAGTGAAAACTAGATGAGGTCATATGTACCGGAAGGTAGGAAAATATACCTTAAGGTCAGGTAGACCTAACCCATTATTTAACAAGGAAAGTATGCGCTATTTCGACTAGAGAAAAGCCGCACAACGGTGTTAAATGGCAAGGAAGATATAAGACATCACCACGGTTTCTGATCCCACCGCATCCCACCTCCACTTGGGGCGCGCACATCAGCCGGAACCAACCGGCCCAGCTTCCCCGGTTCACCTCATTGAACCGCAGTACACGGAAGACCGAACTTATTCGGACTGTGCCCCGCCTGCCCCAGACGCAGGCGGTGAGACCGAGAAACTCTGAACACAGAGGAAAGGACGGACAAGTCATGCGCATTGCACTCTTCTCCACGTGCATCGTTGACGGCATGTACCCCCGCGTAGCACGCGCCACCGTCGAAATTCTTGAGCGCCTGGGCCACGAGGTTGTCTTCCCCCCGAACCAGACCTGCTGCTCCCAGATGCACGTCAACTCCGGCTACTTCGATGACGGCTACGAAGTCATCAAGAACCACGTTGAGGCTTTTGACTCCTGGGACTGGGACGTAGCTGTTGCGCCCTCCGGCTCCTGCGTTGCTTCCCTGCGTCACCAGCAGGCAATGGTCGCACGTAGCCGCGGCGACGAAGCGCTGGCTCTGAAGGCAGAGCAGATCGCTTCCCGCACCTTCGAGCTTTCCCAGCTGCTGATCGACATCCTCGGCATCACCAACGCTGCCGAGCAGCTCGGCTCCTACTTCCCCGAGCACGTCACCTACCACAGCTCCTGCCACGGTATGCGTATGCTCGGCCTGGGCACCCGCCAGCAGGACCTGGTCCGCACCGTCGAAGGCATCAAGTACACCCAGCTCGAGGGCATGGACCAGTGCTGCGGCTTCGGTGGTACCTTCTCCTTCAAGAACGCTGACGTCTCCGGCGCAATGGTCAACGACAAGGCAGACAACGTTGAAGCAACCGGTGCATCCGTGTGCACCGGCGGCGACTGCTCCTGCCTGATGAACATCGGCGGTGCGCTGATGCGTCGCGGCTCGGACGTTCAGACCATCCACTTCGCTGAAATCCTCGCATCCACCAAGGAAAACCCGCTCAAGATCAACTCCGAGCGTGTTGAGCTCTCGATCGGCTAAGGAAAGATAAGACCTCATGACCGCTATTCAGCTTGGTATGCCCAAGGTCGTTCACTACGGCGAGGGCAACATTTTCGAAGAAACCCCCTTCCCCAAGTACGCGAAGGAAGAGCTCAAGAACGAGCAGCTACGCGCCAACCTGCGCTTCGTGACCCACGCGATCCGTAACAAGCGCGCACGCGTCACCGCAGAGGTGCCCGACTGGCAGGACCTGCGTAACACCGGTGAGTCCGTCAAGAACTACGTTCTGGCGAACCTGCCCGAGCTGCTCGAACAGTTCGAGCGTAACTTCACTGCCGCAGGCGGCCACGTGCACTGGGCACGCAACGCCACCGAGGCAAACCAGATTGCTTTGGACCTGATCCGCGAGCAGGGCGTGGACGAAATCATCAAGATTAAGTCCATGGCAACCGCAGAGACCGGCCTGAACGAATTCCTCGAGGAAAACGGCATCAACGCTATTGAGACCGACCTCGCGGAAGAAATCGTCCAGCTCGGCCACGACCGCCCCTCCCACATTCTGGTGCCCGCAATTCACCGCAACCGCCGCGAAATCCGCGACATCTTCCTGCGCGAAATTGAGGGTATTAACCCGGACATCACCGATGAGCCGGCAGAACTGGCAGAGGCATCGCGTAACCGTCTGCGTAACAAGTTCCTGAACACCACCGTGGCAGTCTCCGGCACCAACTTCGGTATTGCTGAGACCGGTACCCTGACCATCGTGGAGTCCGAAGGTAACGGCCGTATGTGCCTGACCCTGCCCGACACCCTCATTACCTTCATGGGTATTGAGAAGATTCTGCCCACCTTCCAGGACTACGAGGCATTCCTGCAGCTGCTGCCCCGTTCCTCCACCGGTGAGCGCATGAACCCCTACACCTCCATGTGGACCGGTGTGACCCCCGGTGACGGCCCGCAGAACATGCACGTCATCCTCATCGACAACGGCCGTACCGCCGTTCTGTCCGACGAGCTGGGCCGCCAGGCACTGCGTTGCATCCGCTGCTCCGCTTGCATGAACGTGTGCCCCGTATACGAGCGCGCAGGCGGTCACGCCTACGGCTCCACCTACCCGGGCCCCATCGGCGCGATTCTGTCCCCGCAGCTCTCCGGTATCGAGGCTGCAGAGAACAACTCCCTGCCGTACGCATCCTCCCTCTGTGGCGCATGCTACGAGGTCTGCCCCGTGAAGATTAACTTCCCCGAGGTCCTCGTGCACCTGCGCGCTAAGGACGTCGAGTCCAAGCACGCTATCCGCGAGTTCGAGGGCAACAAGAAGGCTCCCTTCTCGCAGATGGACGGCATGATGCTCGGTGCGAAGAAGCTCTTCACCTCCGGCAAGATGATGTCGATTGCAGAACGTGGTCTGCCCATGTCCCGCCTCATTAGCGGCCGCAAGCACAAGATCACCGCTGTTCCCGGTATCGTCGGCGGCTGGACCGCATACCGCGACATCCCCGAGCCCCCCAAGGAATCCTTCCGCAACTGGTGGAAGAAGGAGAAGGGTCAGGCCCCGGCACGCGATAACGCACAGCGCGTTGACATTCAGGCCCTCATCGAGGCTAACAAGGGTAAGGCAGCTGAAGCGGCTGCAAACGCTAAGGCTGCTCAGGAAGCCCGTGAAGCTAAGGAGAACAACTAATGTCCTCTGCTAAGGAAGATATCCTCGCACGTATCCGCTCGTCCCTGGCTGACGCACCCGTCGCCCCCGAGCCCGTACGTAACTACCGCCGCGTCAGCGAGCTGAACGAAGAGCAGACCATTGAGATGCTCGTCGACCGCCTCATTGACTACAAGGCAAACGTGTTCCACGCGAACAAGGAGAACATCTCTGAGGTCATCGCAGAACGCCTGGGCGAAAAGTCCACTTACGTGGTTCCCGAGGGCCTGAACATGGAGTGGCTGCCGGCTGACACCGCTGACCGCAAGCGCGTCACCGACTCCGGTAGCACCCTCAAGCCCGGCTGCCTGACCCTGAAGGAACTGGACGCAGTTGACGCTGTGGTGACCGGTTCGACCGTCTCCTGCGCAGAGACCGGCACGATCTTCTTGAACACCAACCCCGATGAGGGTCGCCGCGCCATCACCCTGGTGCCCGACCACCACATCTGCGTGGTGCCCCGTTCCACCGTGGTGGAGCTGGTTCCCGAGTCGATCGAGCGTATCACCTACACCCGCCCCGTGACCATGATTTCCGGTCCGTCGGCAACCAGTGATATCGAGCTGATCCGCGTGGAGGGCGTGCACGGCCCCCGTACCCTGGACGTCATCATCTACGACGCCTAAGGTAAAGCGCCAGAAGGCAAACCTCTAAAGAAACCGCCCGAGAGCTAAGGCTCCCGGGCGGTTTCTTTATGCCCTCTTGGCTTCTGCATCTTTCAGAGCAGTAGAAAGCGGCGGAGAAGATAAGCGAACGGTGGCGGGCCCATGTTTCCCGCCACCGTTCTGTGCTTTATAGGGTGGTGTATCGACGGTTAGCGTCGTAGCGCCCCGTAAAGGTGCTTAGGCGCGTGCGTCGAAGTGCTGCAGACCGGAGTCCTCGCGGCTACCGCCCTGGCCATCGCCAACATCGTGGTAGTCCTTGATCCACTCGATCTTCTGAACCCACTTGACCATCTTGTAGCCGTGCATGGAGTCCGCACGCAGACGGAGCGGGCCACCGTACACATCGGGCAGGGGCTTGTCGTTCATGCCCCACGCCAGGATGGTCTCATCTTCCATTGCCATGGAGATGTCCAGGCACTCGTAGTAGGGTTCGGTCGGGCGGCCGTCGTAGGTGTGGCCCACGTGGCCGAAGGAGGTCACCATAACGTAGCGTGCCTCGTCGGTCTTCTCGACCAGTGCGAGAACGTCGCGCAGGCGCACGCCCTCCCACTTGGCGATGCCGGTCCAACCCTGCATGCAGGTGTGCATGGTGATGTTGACTTCCTTGCCCAGCTGCTTGAGCTCGTCAATGCTCAGGGACTTGGATTCCTTCACCAGGCCGCCCAGCTCCAGGCGGTAGTCAACGAACTCGTGCTCCTTCAGGCGGTTCCACTCGGTGCTCTCACGCTCTGTCGGCGGGCGAGTGTTAACCCAGTGGAAGGGCGAGATGTCGGCATCGGTGAAGGTCTTCTTCTGCACCTGACGGGAGGTGATACGGTCCAGCAGGACGTTACGAATCGGCTGGGTCAGACCCCAAATGAAGGTCTGGGTGAATCGCAGGTCGCGCAGGGACCAGTACGAAGCGAAAATCCACAGAGCCACAGCGAAGACAATGCCGCCAATGAGCATGGTGACTGCCTGAGCGAACTGTGCTGCGTCCACCTCGTTGTAGGGCTTGTTCAGCATCATGTGGGCGATGTTGTACTGGGGGTGAACCACGAACACCAGCGCCACGTGAATGACGGTGAAGACGCAGTAGAACGCCATGCCCAGGAAGTGGATGGAACGTGCGGTCTGGCGGTTACGGAAGAGGCGCACGTAGCCGGGGAAGCGGCCGCAGAATGCCGGGCTCATAATCGGGCCGGTTGCAATCATCAGCGGTGCCACGATGAACACCACGGTGAAGTACATGATCTGCTGCAGAGCGTCGTACGGCTGGAAGTGCTCAATCGAGGGAATCTGGAAGCCAGCGTAAATCTGGATGGATTCCCACGCCTGCGGGATGATGTCCCAGCTGGTCGGGACGATGCGGCGCCACTGACCGGTCAGGAACAGCAGGGAGACATATACCAGACCGTTAACAATCCAGATGACGGTCACCAGCGCGTGCCATGCGCGGCCCAGACCAATCTGGGCTTTACCGGGCAGAGAAATCAGGGGAGACAGGGTGCGCTGGTCATCGCGCGCAGTAAATGCGCCGGGGGTGGTAGGGACCTTGTCCTTGGTGAACTTAATCCACTCAGAACCCGGGGTGCAGTGGTTGTTCCAGTACAGGCGGGGGTGAGAGGCGAGAACTTCCCAACCTGAACGAATCAGGAAGCCCATCATAATGAAGTTGATAAAGTGCGTAATTCGGAGCCAGGCCGGGAAGTCCAGCTCTACGCCACCAGTGCTCGCGGTGAGGAGTAATTGGTGCATGATATTTCCTTCGGAAATGACTGTGTGTGCAGACAATCTTTAGGATTCAGTGCGAGGCCTTGAGATGCGAGGTTAGAAATAATTACCTTTCTGACCCATATGATCCTCCTCCGTGGTTGGGAGCCGCCGGGGGTATCGTCGCGGATACTCCCGAAAGGGGCGCCTCCCGTGTGTGAGAGGGGAGGTGCTCCAGCTCCCGCTGGGGCGGAAGCGACTCTGTGTATGTATGTTGGTTTATGTGTGTTTTAGGGAAATTCCCTGTCCGCTTTCAATTTTATAGGACAAAGTGTCAGTTGAGAAAGCTAAGACACGTCATGTTCTGTAATATTTGCATAAAAAATCCGAATTTAAGGAAGATTCTCATCTTCCCGCGATTTATAGGGTTATTTGGGCGCAAAAAGCCCACCGCAGCCTCAAGAGAGGATGCGGTGGGTTTTGATCCTATGTGTGGGATGCATGTTGGTTTGCAGGTCTTTAACTGCCTGGTATTGTGTGGTTTTATAAATTCAATCCAACATAAGGTTGGGGTGACTGTAAGCGGGGTACCCGCTCAAACCGGTTCGTACCCGATCTTGAAATGTCGAACCGCAACCGTAGCCGCTGCTAGATCTCTGCAGAACCCGTATTCTCCGCAGAACCCTTACGCTTCTTTGCTACGCTTCTTTGCCTCAGCCCGAGAGGCTGCTCGAGACGCAACGCTAGAACCAGCGGAAGCGCCCGTAGCCTCGGCAGAACCGGGCTGAGCATCAGCCGGGGACTCAGATTCGGGCTGGGTCTCAGAATCAAGCTGGGGCTCGGAGCCAGGCTGGGACTTCAAACGAACCACCGGAATCATGCCTGTGGCAAGCTTCGCCTGCGCATTACGCTGAGCCTTCAACGCATTCATCTGCTCCTTACGGCTCGGCTCCTGCTGAACCGGCTGACCAGAGCCAAACGCCTGACGAATACCCAACGCCCACAGCGGGAACAGCAGAACCGTCAGCGCGCCACCGGCAACCAGAAGTGACGCCGTTGACTCCTCCAAAAGATCCGAACTGGTCGCAACCTCCGTCACCGCCACAATAATCGGTAGACCCGCAGCCGAATACAGAGCCAACTGCGCCTTCTGCGCACGCGTGGTCAGGCCCGAACGGGTATCAAAGAAATGCTCCGCCAAAAGAACCGGAACACCACGGCACAGCAGAATGCCCACCACCACGGCAAACAGACCCAAAGGATTAGCCACCACAGCAGAGACATCAATGCCCATACCGCTGACCACGAAGAACAGCGGAATCATGAACGTAAAACCAACCACCTCAAGGCGGCGCGTCATCATGTGCAGAGCCGCCGGAGGGGTCAGAGTACGCAGAATCAGGCCCGCCGCGAACGCGCCCAGCACCGCATCCAAATCGAAGAGTGCGGTGCACATGATCAGGGTCGCCAGCAGGAACATCGCAAGACGCAGAACCGTCTGACCGGTCGTATTCGCTTCCGCCGCCATAATCTGGCGCAGACCCGGCACATGCGCAAACAAGCGGTGCGGAATCAACGCCGTAATCACCGCAACCACCATAAACGCCAACAGCACCACAAACGCCATGCCCGGCGAACGCGACGAGAGCAGCAGCGAAATAGCGAAAATCGGCAGAAGCTCACCCACAGCACCGTGCACCAGCACCGCGTTACCCACAGGAGTACCGGCAGCACCGTGAGACTTCAACATCGGCAGTAGGGTACCCAGCGCCGTAGAACTCAGCGCCACACCCACCGCAACATACGTATTCAGCTCACGCGAGAACGACGTAATCACCGCCGCACCCGCCATACCCAAGGCAAAACACACTGCCCATGTGGCAATAGCGCTATACCCCTGGCGGCTACGCAGAGACGACACATTAATCTCAAAACCCGCAATCAAAAAGAGCATGCCCAGACCAAGCTCCTTCAGCAGCGGGATACCGCCCTCACTGCTGGCAAGGTTGAACATATTCGGGCCAATCAGCAGACCAAAAATGAGCAGGAAAACCACATCAGGGATCTTCTTGCCCGTCAGCCGCGAAAGAATCGGCGACAGCAACGCAACCAACGTAATCCAGAAAATGGACACAAACTGGCCGCTATCGTGGCTCGACCCTTCCGACAGAGTCGTACCCGAAGCAAGAAGAGCACCAGACGCCCCCAAATCCGTCAAGAAAAGCGGGGAAAAAGTCGAAAACATAAAACCTCAACGTGGTGTGTGCAGGTGGGGCGCGTTTGGGACAGTAAAAGGAGCGAAATCATGCTCCCGCGGGATTGCCCCACCTTTAAGAACGTACCAATGGTACACACCTAACCTCGTGCAACAACACTTGAACATCACCAACAGGGCAAGAAGCTCCAGCCAGCAGCCGACAGAGACACGGTATGAGAGCAAAACCTCCGCGCCACCACCCGAGCAGACACAGCTTCCACCGTTACACTTAACACCTATGCCAGCGCATCCGGCACACACCACCGGGTAGGCAATACCCTGGCAACGCACATCCCCTAGCAGGGCACACACCCTGGCAGGGCGCACAGACTCTCAAACACGGCACTACAAGGAGTGAGGACATGGCAGCAGGGCGCACTCAACCCATCCCCACCGTCAGCAGCGGGGCACGCGCCGCCTCCCTCGGAGGCACCCGACGCGACCTCGGGCTCGACCTCGCCCGCGCCTTCGCCGTGCTCAGCCTGCTCATCCCCTTCGGATACTGGCTGCAACTGATCCCGGTGTCCTGGACGTTCTGGATCCCGCAGACCCTCGTACCGGCAGAGCCGCTCTTCGCCGCAATCCTGGGTGCAGCCGCTTGGCGTTACGCTCGCACCGCGAACTTCCCGCAGCTCTTCGCCGGAACCATCGTGCGATTCCTCGCGCTACTTCTGCTGGGCGTGGCACTCATGCAGGGTGCCACCTACCTGCCGCAAGCCGGCGTGACCGTACCGGCGCAGGGCTTCAGCTACACGCTGCCCTTCGACATGCTCGTGCACCTGGCGCTGCTCACCCTGCTAACCCTATTCATCGTGCACCTGCCCCTGTGGGCGGTCGCCGTACTGGCGGTGATCACCAGCCCCTTCATCACCTGGACCTACACCCTCCTCATGGACGTAGCCGCCCAGGCAGATGCGTGGACCGCCGTCCAGCTACCCTTCCTCGCAAGCCACGGCGTCAACCACGCCCAAAGCGCCCAGCTCATCTGGGTCATGTGCCTGGGCATCGTGCTCGTTCGCCTCTACGACAACCTGCAGGCAAAGCTCGCAATCCCCGTAGTGCTCGCCGTGCTGGCGCTCGCCGTCTACCGCACCTTCAACCCCTACACCGAGCTGGGCTTCCTCAACAGCCCGCAGGTACTGCTGACCCTGAACCTGGCGGCAACCCTGTACTTCTGGGCAGAATGCGCGCGCCTGCTCTCCGCGCAGGCGGGAATGCTCACCCCCATCGCACGCCTGGGCCAGATGTCGCTGAGCGCATCCATTGTGCTGAGCGGAATCATCATCTACGCAGGGCCCACCGTCAAGGCTCTCACCGCGGGCGAGCACTACATCGCCACCGGAGGTTGGGGCACCGCCGTGTACTGGAGCGTCTTCCTGCTGCTCGGCGCCGCAATCGCCCTGGGCTTCTGCACCCTCTGGTCGCGCATGGCGCGCTCCATCGCCGGACGCGGCCCCCTGGAGGCGATTCTCGCCCTCATCTCCGGGCGCGGCTAGCCGAATCTGAACTCAACACAAAAGCGACCCCCTCCCCACGTTCCTGCGCGGGTAGAGGGTCGCCTCTATATACTCAACATCTGCAACAGAATCTGCGCCAGAGTCTGACTAGGAATCTGACTAGGAGCCTGCAACAGAAATACTGCGGGTACGACAAAGCCCCGGTCCAGTGGACCGGGGCTAACTGTCGGGATGACAGGATTTGAACCTGCGACCTCGTCGTCCCGAACGACGCGCGCTACCAAGCTGCGCCACATCCCGATGTTGACCTATCAGCAAATACCGTAGGCAACTCACCTAGGATAACCCAAAAAAATTCAGAACGCAACACAGCGGCACGCCACGGGATATTGGGGCGACTCAGAGGCGCCTAAGCGTCAGCCTCCTGAACCTGATTCAGCTCATCCCAGGAGGCGTACATCGCCGCAAAACGACCACCGGAGGCAATCAGCTGCTGCGGGGAGCCATCCTCCACCACGGAGCCCTCATGAATCACCAGCACACGATCAGCGCCCAGAACCGTCGAGAGGCGATGCGCAATCACCAGCGCCGTACGCCCCGCCAACACGGTTCGCAGCGCCGCCTGCACCGCGCGCTCACTCGGAATGTCCAGCGAAGCCGTCGCCTCATCCAGAATCAGCACTCGCGGATTCGCCAAGAACACGCGAGCAAAGGACACCAGCTGACGCTGACCCGCCGACAGGGTAATACCGCCGCGACCCAGCTGTGATTCGTAGCCGTCACGCAGACGCTCAATGAACGCATCAGCGCCCACCGCCTTCGCGGCAGCCTTCACCTGCTCATCGGATGCCTGGGGGTTACCCATGCGGATATTCTCCAGAATCGACGCGGAGAACAGGAACACCTCCTGGGTCAGCATGAGCACCTCACGGCGCAGCTGCGCATCCGCCAGCTGGCGGACATCCACGCCGTCAATACGCACCTGACCAGCTGAAACATCGTAGAAACGAGCCACCAGCTTAGCGATCGTCGACTTACCGGCACCCGTAGCACCCACCAGCGCCACGGTCGTACCCGGCTCAATGCGCAGGGTCGTCTCCTTCAACGCGTGACGATCCGACGTGTACCCAAAGACCGCCGAATCCAGCTCCACCAGGGCGCCCTGAACTTTGCCGGACGCGCCCTCAGCAGCACTAGACTTAGATGCAGACTCGGCGGCAGACTCTACAGCGCGCTCATACGGATGCTCCGGCTCAGCAACCTCCGGCTCCTCAGCCAAGAACGACGACAGCTTCTCCAGCGCGGACATCGCTGACTGGAACATGTTGTAGAACTCAGAGAGCTGCATGACCGGCTCAAACACACGGTTCGCGTAAATCACCAGCGCCAGCAGGGTACCGATCTGCATGGTGCCGCCCAGCACCGCATAGCCACCCAGCACTAGCGCACCGGCAATAAACACATTGCCCAAAAGCATCAGCACGGGCGAGTAGACGCCGAAAATCTTAATCGAATCCATCACCGCAAGGCGGTAACGCTCCGACGCCTCAGCGTACTCGGAACGCATCTGCGCCTCCGCACCAAACGCCTTCACCGCGCGGATACCCGTAAAAGTCTCCACAAAACGGCTCGTCAAATGCGCAGATTCGGTACGCATCGTGCGGAAAACCGGCACCGCAGCCTTCTGGAACCAGCGCGTCAAGAAGTAAATCGGTACGCCCATGACCAACATGAACAAGCCAATACGCCAATCCAGAAGGAAAATAGCGACCGCAGAAATCACCATGGACAGCAAGGTAATCGCCAACTGGCTGATGCCGCTGTCCAAGAAGCTGCGGACCGTATCAATATCGCTGGTCAAACGCGAAATGACCTTGCCCGAGGTGTACCGCTCATGGAACGACACGCTCAGCGACTGCGCGTGACGGAATACCCGCTTACGCAGGTACACCACCACACCCAGCGACACACGCACCGTGTACGCCACGTTGACCCACGAGAAGATCGCGGTCACCGCGGTAGCCGCCACAAAGAACGCCAGCAGGGTCAGCAGGGGAGAAACGTCACCCTGCTTGAGCGGTTCAATGGAACTATCCAGGACGCGGGCAATCAGAATCGGCGCAATCGCCGAGGAACCCGACACCAAGAGCACCGAAATGATCGATAGCGCCAACGCCCCACGGTGCGGGCGCAACATCTGGCGCAGCAGAGCCATCGAGCGTTCACGGGTCTCCGCGCGCTCCTGCGGACTCATCTGCTCCCGCGGCTCCGCCGGACGATGATGGGCCATTAGCCCTCCTCCATCGTCATCAGCTGACGGTACTGCTCCGAAGAGTCCATCAGCTCAGCGTGAGTGCCCTCAGCGACCACGGCACCATCAACCATCAGCAGCACGCGGTCCGCCAACGCCACGGTGGAGGGGCGGTGCGCCGTCAGCAGGGTCGTAGCGCCGCCCAGACCGTCCAGACCCTCACGCAGGCCCGTAATAATACGCTCCTCGGTGTTCACATCCAGCGCCGAGAACGGGTCATCCAGCAGCAGCACGGAGGGACGCTTCGCCAAAGCGCGCGCCAACGACAGACGCTGACGCTGACCACCCGAAAGGCTCAGACCCTCCTCACCAATGACGGTATCCAGACCCTGCGGAAGCTCCGCCACAAAATCGCACGCAGCCAGCTGCAGTGCGGTCTGGAGGGTCGCCTCCAGCTCTTCTGCGGCAGGGTAGTCCTCATCCTCGGTGCCGTGTTCGTACTGCTCGGCAACACCCATCAGCACGTTCTCGCGGACCGTGCCGGAGAAGAGCACCGCCTCCTCAAAGACGAACGCGGTCTGGGCGCGCACCTCCTCAATAGACATGTCGGCGGTATCTCGGGTGCCAAAACGCAGGGAGCCGGAGGTCGGCTCGTAAAAACGCGGAACCAGCGACAGCACGGTCGACTTGCCGCTACCGGTTGCACCCACCAGCGCCAGAATCTCGCCCGGGAAGACCTTGAAATCTACGTCCTTCAGCACGGAAACCTCGGGTGCCTTCGTCTCAGAAGCAACTTCAGAATTCGCCTCAGTGGTAGCCTCCGCCGACGCCTTGATAGCGTCGTAGCTGAACTGAACGTGATCGAAAGTGACAGATACTGCGCCACCGCTGGGGTACTGCATAGTTTCCTTCCCGGAGCCGCCCTCGGCAGATACTCCAGCTACTGTTGACGAATCAGAAGCACCCTGCGGATGCTCGGGCCCAGACACAGCCGCGGAGCCACGAACCAGCGGCACCGCCTCAAAGCCGGGCTCGTCCATGACCTCGTTGTGGCGTTCCAACGCCACCTTATAGCTCAAATAGGCAGACATCAGTGCGGTCGAGCGCGTCACGTGGCTGAGCACGGTTGTCTGCACCGCAAAGTAGGCGGTCATCGCGCCCAGGCTCAAGGTGCCCGCCGCAACCTGCGAAGCGCCCACAGCCAGCGCCACCGCCGTAGAGACACCCACAATCAGGCCCTGGTACAGGGCAACACGAGCCACCAGCATCGACCTGCCGTACTCGCGAACCTGCAGGGCGTCCACCGACTCGGAATATTCCTGAATCTGCTCGGGGGAGCGGCCCAGCGCCTTAATCACGCGGATGCCGCGCACCGACTCCTCAATGCGGGTGGAGAGGTCGCCCGTCATTTGCTGAATCTCATGTGAAGCGCGGTAGTACTTGCGAGTGAAGTTCACCAGCGACAGCACCAGAATCGGCACGGTCACCACGAACACCAGTGCCAGAGACGGCGAAGAACGCAGCATGAAGAAGCCACCGACCTGGAACATCACCGCAACAGTCAGCATCTGCACGATACCGAAAGACAACCAACGGCGAATCGTCCCCAAATCGCTCATGGAGCGGGTCAGCAACTGACCGGAGGGCCAACGATCCAGCAGGGAAAGCGGGGCACTGAGCAGGCGGTCAAAGAAGTTCATGCGCATGGACAGCTCAATTGTGGAGGTCGGGTCCACAATCAGCCAGCGCCTCCAATACATGAAGGAGGCATGCGCGATACCCAGCAGAAGCACCAGGCCTCCGGCAATCCAGATGGCGCTCTCGGTGGTGCTCTGCGAGAGATGATCCACAATAATCTGCAACATCTGCGGGATGGAAATCTCAAGGGCACCGGCACCGAACGCCACGAGCAGGCCCACGCCCCAGCGCACACGAATCGGACGCGCATACGCGGCGAGGGTGCGTGGGGCACGCTGACCGTGCGCGTAGTCGATCGGGTCGGGGGTCGGTTCGCTCGCCGTCTCCAAGAAGGGATTACGGCGGCGCTTAGCCGTGTGTGCTGTAGAAGCCTCAGACATTAGCGGCGGCCACCTTTCGAAGCGTCAGCTTCACCCTTATCGCGAGCCGTGAGGGTCACCAGGATTGCCTCCGGCGGGCAGAACAGACGGACCGGAGCAAAACGAGAGGTGCCCAAACCGGCAGAAACCTGAACCGGAATACCGGACTGCTCGCTGACACCCTTCGCACGCGAAGGCGGCAAATCGCAGTTGCTGACCAGGGCGTGACCGCCGGGCAGGCAGACCTGACCGCCGTGCGTATGGCCGGCAAAAATAGCCTGCGCACCGTCCTGGACGAAGCGGTGCAGGGTGCGCATGTAGGGGGCGTGCGCCACGCCGATACGGACGCTCGGCTCGTCCCCCTCATCGAAGGCGCTGGGAGCGAATCCGGGGTGCTCATCGTAACGCAGGTGCGGGTCATCCACACCGGAGAATTCCAGGCGCAGACCCTTGAGATTCAGCGTATCGTAGCGATTGATTAGACCTGTCCAGCCGCGCGACTCGAAGGCGTCGTGCATCCGCTCAATGGGCAGGGCTACACGCGAGCCTTCCTCAATCATCTGCGGGGTGCGCGGCTGCCACAGGTAACGCGCCGGGTTCTTGAAAACCGGCGCGAAATAGCAATTCGAGCCGGGCACAAACACGCCGGGGAAGTCCATGAGCGGGTCGAGTGCCTCCAGCAGCGGGCCCATACCGTCCACGTGGGAGAGGTTATCACCCGTGTTCATCACCAAATCCGGCTCCAGGGCTGCCAGCGAGTGCATGAAGTCAATCTTCTTCTGCTGGCCCGGAATCATGTGCATATCCGAAATATGCAGAATCCTAAAGTCGGGGCTCCCGGCGGGCAACACCGGCAGGGACTCGGTGCGGAGCTGAAAATTGTTCAGCTCAATAAAGTGCCCATACGCCGCCGTGGCGGCCCCCAAGGCTGCAGTGGCGGCTACCGCCCCCGCTACCTTCTTCAGGAGCGGGGAGGAGCCGCGTGCGCCGGGGACCGCCACGGGGACGCGGGCGTTGACTGCGTTTTCACACATTATCAATCGCCTTTCAGGCTTCAGCTGATGAGCTGTGATTCTAGCTGTACGACAGAATCTTATCGCTGGGGGTGGTGAAGTCCTTCGTGTTGTACTTCGGAGCCATCGTCTTCATGAACGACTGCCACTGTGCACCCGCGTAGGTTGCACCATCGACGTACTCGAGGACTCGACCGTTAATGCCCACACCGTTCAGGGAACGGAAGCCGAGGTTGTTAGAACCAACCCAAGACGCGGTGGACAGGCCACGAGTGTAGCCAACCTGCCAGGTCTGGGAGGAGTTATCGTTCGTACCGGTCTTCGCAGCCGAACCGTTCGGCAGACCAATACCGCGCTGAGAAGCGGAACCGCCAGGCTGGATAACGCCCTTCAGAACCCAGCTGACACCGTTCGCGATGTCCGGATCCAGAACCTGCTCACACTGGTTCTGGTATTCCTTCATGGTTTCACCGTTGGTCTTGGTGATCTTCTCGATGGGGCGCGGGGTGCAGTACTTACCCTCAGAAGCGAAGATAGCGTACATGGATGCGCTGGTCAGCGGGGAGATACCGTACTTGGTACCACCAATGTTGGTACCCAGGTCGGGGATGCTGTGCAGCGGTTCGCCGGTACCGTCCAGGGCGTGCATCTTGATGGACAGGTCGTGCACATCGCACAGGTCAATCTGGGAGAGCATGCCGTACAGGTACGAGTTCAACGACTGGCGAATACCGTACGCAGCGGTACCGTAGGTCAGGCCGCCGTTGACTGCGTTCTTGTAGGACCAGCCGTTCGGCTGACCGGTGTAGTAGTACTTACCGCCGTCGTAGCACTTGGCGTTCCAACCGAAGCTGGTGGGCCAGAACAGCTGGGTACCGTTCACGGTAGCGTTAGCGCCGCGGCCACTGATGAGCCACTGTGCCAGAATAATCGGCTTGAACGTCGAACCGGGCTGGAAGCCGCTGGTACCACCGTAGATGGCGTCAACGTTGTAGTTGTACTCGGTCTTGGAGTGGTCGTTTGCGTCAGCCGGGGTGCCGAGCTCAGTGTTCTGTGCCATCGCGATGACGCGACCGGTACCGGGCTCAACACTGGTCAGAGCGGAGTTCACGTCGTTCCAGTTGGTTGCTGCCGGCTGGGTGGAGTCAACTGCCTGCTTAGCCGCGGTCTGAGCCTCGGGGTTGAGGGTGGTCACAATCTTCAGGCCGCCACGCTTGATAGCGGTGTTACGCAGCTCAGCGGTTGCGCCGAGGGACTCATCCTGCAGCAGGTAGTTGACCACGTAACGGCAGAAGAATGCCTTGTCGCCTGCCAGGGAGCAACCCTGGGACTTGGTGTGGACGTTGAGCTTAATATCGCTGGCGATAGCGTCGCTGTATTCCTTATCGGTAATCTTGCCGTCGCGGAGCATAGTGCCCAGAACGATGTCGCGGCGTTCACGGGCGAGTTCGGGGTTCACGGTCGGATCGTACACGTTAGGTGCCTGCACCAGACCGGCAAGAAGCGCGGACTGTGCCACGTTCAGGTCCTTAGCGGAAATACCCCAGTAGTACTGTGCAGCAGCCTCAACACCGTAGTTCGAACCACCAAGGTTCACGATGTTCAGGTAGCCTTCAAGGATTTCGTCCTTGGACTTGTTCTGCTCCATAGAAATCGCAAGCTTCATCTCGCGAATCTTTGCAGCGTACGTCTTGTTACCGTTCAGGGTTGCGGTAGCGTCCTCACCACGAGCCACAGCGGAGTCAACAATGAGGTTGTTAACGTACTGCTGGGTCAGGGTAGATGCACCCTGGCGGCGGCCGCTGTTGGAGTTAATGATGTTGTTCAAGAACGCACGACCGATACCGATAGCGGAGACAGCACCGTGGTTGTAGAAGTCACGGTCCTCCACCGAGACGATAGCGTTCTT
This sequence comes from Rothia sp. HMSC071C12, assembly GCF_001813895.1. Classification (NCBI taxonomy): domain Bacteria; kingdom Bacillati; phylum Actinomycetota; class Actinomycetes; order Micrococcales; family Micrococcaceae; genus Rothia; species Rothia sp. HMSC071C12. The sequence continues at coordinate 266,338 of NZ_KV814374.1, read as the reverse complement.
CATGTGCTGAGAAATCTGATCCAGCTTGACCGGTTCACGGTTCTCTTCGAAGAAGGTCGCAATTTCGGTCTTGCCGTCAGCAGCGTAAATAGTAGAAGGACGGGAGGAGATGCCATCGGCAATGTCGTTAGGAAGGTCCTGGAACCATGACATCGACGCGTTCGTGACCATACCCAAGCTCACGGCAGGGGGTACGACAATAATTGCCGCGAGGAAACCGGCAATCACGCTGAACGCGAGGAACTGCAAAAAATCTCCCGGGCGGCGACGCGCACGGGTTTTCTTAGATGAAGCCATTCATTCAGTTTATCCCATGAAGCTGTGAGAGAAGGCCCGTCTCGCCACCCCACAGGGAGGTGGGCGCCTCAGCCCTGAGAATAAAGCCCCAAAAAGCCCCGGACATTGACCGAAACCATAGTGAATCCCTTTTACTTATTCGACCCTGAAAGCTAGGCTAGAGGGTATGAAGAAATGGGAATACGCAACTGTACCGCTGATGATCCACACGACCAAGGCAATCCTCGATAACTGGGGTGAAGATGGCTGGGAGCTCGTCACCGTGCTGCCCGGTGCCTCCGCACCTGCCGGTGCAACCCCCGCATCGAACATGGTCGCTCCGACTCAGGGCAACCCCATCGCCTACTTTAAGCGCGAGAAGGCTGACTAAGAGCAGCGTACCCGGCGGTCACCTCGCTATCCCGGCTCTCCTTTAACTAGGGGAGCGCGGGAATAGATGAGGAAGGCCGCCGGTTAGCCGTTTAACAGCTGCCTGAATATCAGTAGCGTTTAGATTTACGGCATTTCCCCTATCACCGTTTGGGTGCCATCACCCGCCATCCTTCTGGAGTAATCATGACTGAATCCCGTATTGAAGCACGTATCCGCGAACTCGGTTACGAACTGCCCGTAGCACCCGCCCCCGTTGCAGCCTACGTTCCGGCTGTTACGTCCGGCTCCTACGTGTACACCTCCGGTCAGCTGCCCTTCGTTGACGGCGCGCTGCCCGAAACCGGTAAGGTTTCCGACTCCGGCGCTGAAGGCTTCGTGACCCCCGAGGATGCGAAGAAGTACGCGGGTATCTGCCTGCTCAACGCCCTGGCAGCGGTCAAGTCCGTCATTGGCGACCTGGACCGCGTGCAGCGCGTCGTGAAGGTTGTCGGCTTCGTGGCATCCGAGGTGAACTTCACCGCTCAGCCCGCCGTCATTAACGGCGCATCCGAACTGCTCGGCGAAATCTTCGGTGAGGCAGGCCAGCACGCCCGCTCCGCAGTCGGCGTTCCCGTTCTTCCCCTGGACTCGCCCGTAGAGGTCGAGATCATTGTTGAATATGTCTAATCTGTACACCGGCGCGCTGCCGCTGTCTGCTATTCGTGCTGCCCAGGCTCAGCGGGCAGCACAAAGTGGCGCCCAAAAGACAGTGAACGGTATCGACGGCCACGGATCCGGCGAATCGCAGGATATCAAGACTCTACCCCAGCCGGTGCAGGAACGCCGCTTCGGCACCCCCACCCCGGCTGAGGGCGTGGAGCGCCCCCGCATGTTTACCGGCCGCCAGTCTGTGGCTAACCCGCGAACCTCCTGCATCCAGCGTCTCTACACGATTCCCGAGTTCATGCGCACCGCCGCCGAAAGCTGGCGTGAAGGCGGTAACGAAGGTGCGACCGGCTGCACGATGCGCCAGGCGGCATCCGTCATTTTTGTGCGCGACGGCGACAACGGCCTCGAAACGATTCTGACCTACCGCCCCGGCACCTCCCCGCTCGGCGTGGTCGCGTTCCCCGGCGGCACGGCTCTTCCCGGTGATGATGAGTCTGCATCCTGGATCGGCCCCGGCGCCGAATACTGGGAAGAACAGTTCCACTTCTCTGATATCGCTCAGGCACGCCGTAGCGTCATGGCTGCCGTGCGTGAATCCTTCGAAGAGACCGGCATTCTGCTCGCTGGCGAGGACGATCAGGACGTGGTGGAACGATCCAGCACCCCCGAGCTCATGGCGTGGCGTGAAGCGGTTGCCGAGCAGGACAAGAGCTTCTCTAATTTCTTGACCTCCAGTGGTCTGAGCGTGCGTGCCGACCTGTTGCGCCCGGTCGCGCGTTGGCAGTCCCCGGACTTCTTCCTCAAGCGTTACGATATCGCCTACTTCACCACGGCGTTGCCCGTCGGTCAGGACCCGAAGCTGCTGCTCGGTAAGGGCGTGTGGGGTGACTGGCTGAACGTGCGTGAACTGCTCGAAGCCAAGGACACAAGCGAACTAGGCGACCGCATCGGCCAGCCCAACACGGTGGGACGCACCCTCGACCAGCTCATTACCCCCGGTGTGATGTGCATGCTCGAATCGCTGGCGAAGGCTCAGACCTCCGTGGCGTGGCTGTCCAAGCGCCGTAATATTGAGGTGAAGAAGCCCGTGCTCGTCACCCACAACGGTGCGTGCATGCTCTCCTTCACCGAGGTGGTTCCGGCTACCACCGGTTCCATCTACACCGGCGCGATGGGTGTGCTCTAACAGGTTTGCTCCAACAGGCCTGTTCTAATGAGCTACCGCAATGCTCGCTCGTATGATGAAGCGTTAAATAGATTAGGAGCCGTTTCCCCATGCAGAGGGAAACGGCTCCTGATCTATTTAAGTCGCGTGTCTTTCAGCGAGGGCGCCCTAGAATGCCCATGCTCAAAGAGGCTTTAGCGGGAACGCTGGCGCAGGCGGGGCAGGTCCAGAATGACAACTGCGCGTGCCTCCAGGCGGATCCAGCCGCGGGAAACGAACTCGGCAAGAGCCTTGTTCACGGTCTCGCGGGATGCACCAACCAGCTGTGCCAGCTCTTCCTGAGTCAGCTCGTGAGCAACGAGCACACCGTCGGTTGCGGGGCGGCCGAAGCGGTCAGCCAGGTCCAGCAACGCCTTAGCGAGGCGGCCGGGAACGTCGGAGAAGACCAAATCAGCCAGTGCCTCGTTAGCGTGGCGCAGGCGGCGAGCCAGAGTCTTAATAACCTGATCGGAGATCGAAGGATCCAGCTGCTGTGCGCGCTTGAAGGACTCGTGCTTAATGGCAGCCAAGCGGGTCTCAGAAACAGCCACAGCGTTGGTCGAACGGGGCGAGGGGTCGAAGAGAGCCATCTCGCCGAAAACATCACCGGGACCCATAATCGCGACCATGTTCTCGCGGCCGTCAGCGGCGGTACGGCCCAGCTTGACCTTACCGGAGAGCACAGCGAAGAGCTGGTCGTCCTGGTCACCCTCGTAGAAAAGGACAGCGTTGCGGGAGAGGTCAATCTCCTGAATGTCATCGGTCAGCAGAGCGAAAGCTGCGTCGTCGAGGTTAGCAAAGAGAGGGGTACGACGGAGGATCTCGAGATCCATAAAGTTCTCCTAGATATGAGGTGATGAGCCGAAACTCGTAAATGTTCAGTGAGTGAGCCCGAACCGGTGCCATGCGTCTCAACATCTGAAATGTGAGAAGGCTCAAGCTAGTGTGACATATTCAACTGATATGAGCGTACCCTAAAAAAGCGCTTTATGCATTCCGATAGGGCGAGCTTTACAGCAAAAGTTATTTCTTCCGAGAAAATTCAAAGCTTACCCACAGGTTCAGCACCTAATATCAGGCATTCAGGTGTGTACTTTTTTCGGTACCAAGCACGCAGACACCCTCATGACAAGGAGGCCCCCGCCTCCACACACGGTACGATGCGACGAGGCAGAAACCCGAGCCCAAAAACCCCGGGAACACAAGCCCGCCGCACCCACCACTGGGTGTTAACGCGCCGCCACACTCACCGGGCACAGCCCGCACCAACCACATGGGCACACCGTGACCATTTCTACCCACCAAGGAGGCAATTAGTCGTGACGACTGGCATCAACCTGCTTGATATTGCTATCCCCATCATTCTGCTGCTCTACTTCCTCGCCGGAGTCCGCAGCGGATTCTTCACCACCCTCGGAACCTTCCTCGGCCTGGGTCTGGGCGTCTGCGCCGCAGCCTGGCTCGTACCCCTTGCCGTGGCATCCGTAGGAACCCAGTGGAGCCTCATTACCGCCGTCGGTGTGCTCGTCATCTGCCTGACCATCGGACAGTGGCTCGGCCTCGTTGCTGGACGCACCATCCGCCGCGTCACCGATATCACCCCGCTCAAGGGCGTAGAACGCTTCTTCGGTGGCGTGCTGAACCTCGCCGCCTGCGCCCTGGTCATGGTCGTGCTGACCATCTCCATGCGCACCGTACCCATCCCGCAGCTCAACACTGCGCTCAGCGACTCCAAGACCCTCTCCTGGATGGTCGCCTCCACCCCCGAGGTCGTCAAGGACCGCATTAACACGGTACGCAATGACGTGCTCGCCTTCGGAACCATTCCGGAAGTCAGCCAGCTCATCGCCCCCGAAACCAGCGCCCCCACCGAGACCGTAGAATCCGCGGCACTGGACCGGGCGGCTGCCTCCGTGGTTGAGATCCTGGGCGCCGCCGAGCAGTGCGGCTACACCTCCACCGGCTCCGGCTTCGTGGCGGATAACGGCCTGGTCGTCACCAACGCCCACGTGGTCGCCGGCGTGACCTCCCCCGTCGTGCAGGACTCCCGCGGTCGCACCTGGCCCGGCACCGTCGTCTATATGGACACCGAACAGGACATTGCCTTCATCAGCGTTCCCAAGCTGCCGCTCGAACCGCTGACCATCGGCACCAACGCCACCGCAGGTAGCCTCGTAACCTTCATGGGCTACCCCAAGGGCGGCCCGTTCAAGGCACTGCCCGCCACCGTGCAGGGCATCGGCAACACCCAAACCATCGACGCCGACACCGGCCGCGCCAACGCCATGCGCCAGGTCTACCAGCTGGCAGCCGACGTGCAGCACGGCAACTCCGGCGGTCCCGTCCTCGACGAAAACGGCAACGTGGTCGGCGTGATCTTCGGTAGGGCAACCACCGGCCAGACCGGCTACGCCATCACCGCAAGCACCCTCAAGCAGGCACTGGCCGAAGGCGGCGACAACACCGCCGCAGTCTCCACCGGCACCTGCCGCAAGTAACTAGCCGCTAAATAGCGATAAAAGTTCAGGCTCCCCCCTCACACGAGGAACGGGAGCCTGAACTATTTAACGAAAGGTGGCGGCGCGCTGTTACTCCGCGAGGTGCTGTGCCAGGAAATCAACCGCCATGACATAACCGTACGCACCCGCACCGGCAATCACCGCGGTAGCCTGCGGCGACACAAACGAATGATGACGGAACTGCTCACGACGATGCACATTCGACAGATGCACCTCAACCACCGGAAGCTCAGCCGCCTCCAGCGCATCGTGCAGCGCCACCGACGTATGTGTGTACGCCGCCGGGTTGATAATAATCGCCGCGCCACGAGTACGAGCACGCTGAATCTCATCCACCAGCGCACCCTCATGATTCGACTGCATAAACTCAACATCAAAACCATGATCCGCCGCGCGCTCACGCACCATACGCTCAATATCGTGCAGAGTGGTGTAGCCGTACACCTCGGGGCGGCGCTGCCCAAGCAGGTTCAAATTCGGTCCATTAAGCACAAAAATCGTATCTGACATAAAACCAGTGTGGCACAGCTGGCGCCCGCTGAGCGCTAGCCGGCGCGAACTGCCCAGAAAATGATGGGGAGCGGGCCAAGTACGGTGAACCTCGCTACCGCCCACACGCCCAAGCCCGGTACCCTCGCGCTATGACCGAGAACGCCACCCGCACCGAAGTAGAGAACACCGCGGCAGAAAATAACGCGGCTGAGAACAACGCGGCAGAGAACGCCGAATCGCTCCTACAGATCCGATTCGTTCCCGAATTCAAAGCCGCAGCCGCCGCACGCCGCCTCAACGCCCGCGCACCCGAAAGCCACCTCGCCACCGTGCGCCGCGCCCGCAAAATTAACCGCATCCTCGGCGAAACCTACCCCTACGCCGTCGCAGAACTCGACTTTGACAACCCCTTCGAGCTACTCATCGCCACCGTGCTCTCGGCACAAACCACCGACGTGCGCGTCAACTCCGTCACCGGTGCACTCTTCGCACGCTACCCGGACGCCGCCGCGCTCGCCTCCGCACGCACCGAAGAGGTCGAACCCTACATTCAGTCCCTCGGCTTCTACCGCGCCAAGGCACGCTCCATCGTCACCCTCTCCCAGCAGCTTGTCGAACGCCACAACGGGCAGGTACCCTCCACCCTTGAAGAGCTCGTAGAACTCGCCGGAGTCGGTCGCAAAACCGCAAACGTTGTGCTCGGAAACGCCTTCGACGTGCCTGGATTGACCGTAGACACCCACTTCGGACGCCTCGCCCGCCGCTTGGGATTCACCACCGCAGACGCCCCCGAGACGGTCGAAAAAGACGTCGCCGAACTCATCGAACGCAAAGACTGGACGCTCTTCTCACACCGCATGGTCTACCACGGCCGCCGCATCTGCCACGCCAAAAAGCCCGCCTGCGGCGTATGCCCGGTTGCCGACCTCTGCCCGTCCTACGGCGCCGGGGAGACGAACGAACAGGCAGCACGTAAACTCATGAAATACGAAATGGCGCCCGGTCGAGAAGACCTGCACCTGCGATTCCTGCAGGGCGCAACCCGCCGCGAACTCATGGCTGAAGGCTACCCGCTCAGCGCCTAACGGCGACTAAGCCGAACCGGAACGCAGCCGCGCAGAAGAGAGGTACACAGATGAGCGCACCCGAGCAGTCGGTACAACCCGAACAGGCTGGGCAGGATGCACAGCACCCCGCCCAGCAGGCACTGGCGGCTCTCGCAGAGGGCGGCGTGGAATTTGACGTCCAAGCCCTACTGCGCAGCGCACCCGCCAGCCCCCTCAGCAAAGAAGCCGCCGTGCTGATCCTCTTTGGTGTGCTTGACAACTCGCCCTCCACCGGCAAATTTGACGGCTGCCCCGAAAACGTCAGCGCCGACCTGGATGTACTGCTCCTCGTACGTGCCGCAACCCTGCGTTCACACGCCGGTCAGCCCGCCTTCCCCGGCGGCAAAATCGACCCCGAAGACTACGCGCTCGCCGAAACCACCGGCGAACCCGTCGCCCACATCGCCGCCCTGCGCGAGGCGGTCGAAGAAACCGGGCTCGACCCCGCCGGCGTGCAGATCCTAGGCCAGCTGCACACCCTGCCGCTACCCATCAGCAACTTCATGGTCACCCCCGTCATCGGCTGGTGGAACAGCCCCGTACCCGTCGAGGTCGTCGACCACAACGAGTCCGCGCTCATCGCCCGCGTGCCCGTGCGCGACCTGCTCAACCCCGCCAACCGGCACACCGCCTACGTCAAACGCGGCCGCACCTCACACCGCACCCCCGCCTTCGAGGTGCGCATGCTCGGCGGTGAAGAATTCACCGTCTGGGGATTCACCGCAATTCTGCTGGACCGGATCTTCGACTCGCTCGGCTGGACCGTGCCCTGGGATCAGAAAAAGATGCGCCCGGCACCCGGCTACGAGGAGTAAAGCTCATCGCAGAATAAGCGCTTGACTAGCGGATATAGGGTGCAGATAGGGGTGGCAGGTAGCTTGAACGAAGCTACCTGCCACCCCTATTTTTTGTTGTACGGTGCCGCTTATGCGCGGCTGATTATTTACCGCAGATTATTTACCCTCGGCGTAGTTGCGCACCCGCACCACCGACACCGGAAAATCAACCGGCACCCGACCGAAGAGCAGACGCGCCGCCTCCGCAGCGCCCTCACGCACGATACGCTCCACGCGATCCGCCTCCAGGTCGGGACCGCACAGCAGAAGCTCATCGTGCAAAAAATACACAATGCGGGTGCGCATCGGCATACCAAAAATCCGCTCCGACAACAGACGAGAACGCACCGCGCCCATCCAACACAGAGCCCACTCCGCCGCCGTACCCTGCACAATAAAATTGCGGGTCATACGCCCGTGCGCACGCGCAGTCGACACCGCACGCGACTCAGCCGCCGGCGAAGACCGATCAGCCACAATCTCACGGAAACGCTCATCCACCGGCGGGGACGTACGACCCAAAAAAGTCGTCACCTGCCCGCCCGCCTCACCAATACGAGCCGCACGCTCCGTAAACTCCATCGCCTGCGGAAAAAGCGCCGCCACATGCGGCAACAGGGCACCAATCTCACCGCTGCGACCGCCATACATAATCGCCAGCATGCCCACCTTCGCGTGGGAACGCTCCGTCAAACCCACACCCTTCAGGCGCGCCAACTCGGCAATACCCGCATACAGGTCAGCGCCACGACCCGCCGAAGCGAGCGCCTCATCACGGCTCAACGCCGCCAGAATACGCGGCTCAATCTGCGATCCATCCGTCACCGTCAGCACCTGACCCTCCGGCGCCTGCACCGCCTGACGAATCTCCGCAGGCAGCTGCAACGCACCACCGCCGGAAGCGCCCCAGCGCCCGGTCGCGGCGCCACCCACCTCAAGATGCGGGCGGAACGCCCCCTCAGAAACCCAGGTATCAGCCCACGTCCAGCCGTTAGCAGTCCAAATACGGTACAGCTTCTTATAGCGCAGAATCGGGTCAATCAGCGCCCAACGCTTCTCCCGCTGAGCCGGAATCGCATCCGCCCAACTCTTCAACTCCCACGAACGCGTAGACTTCACCGAAACCCCCGCAGACTGCAGAGCACGCAAAAGATCCTGCGGCGAATCCGGATTCAACGACGGCATAAACAGCATGCGCTGAATCTGCTCCGCCAACTCCTGCATCTTCTGCGGACGCTCCCCAGGCACCGGGCGCGGACCCAACAACTCGCACAGATGCTCATGATGCGCCTGCACATTAAACGGGATGCCGTAATAGCCAATCTCAGCCGCAACCAACGCACCGGCAGACTCAGCCGCCGCCAAAAGACGCAGCCGTTCCGGGTGCCTCGACGCACCGATAGCGCGCGCCTGCGCCAGCCACTCACGCATCAGCACACGCACTACCGGATGCTCCGGAAGCAGGGTCACCGGGCCCGCCGCCAACTGCGGGGCAAAAGGCTCATGAGGCGCCGCTTCAAGGAAATCGGGGGAGGAATCTGCGGGGGACTGGGTGGCGTTGGTAGCGGGCGCACTCAAAAAATCGGCGCCGAACAGCTCCTCCTGACCCTGAATCTGCCGCGCCATCGGCAGATACCCCTGAGGCTCCACCGCCTCACGCACATCAGAAAGATCCAACACCGGGCTGTACTCCACAAAACCGCTCGGATGCGTAGCGGCAGTCACCAAAATTCGCTGCACCAGACGCAAATCATGGCACAGATGCACCCGCACCCCGCGGCGCAGAAGCAACGGGTCAACGTGGCGGGTATCAGCCCAAATCCAGCGGGGGAAACGCGCCTGCGCCGAATCTGCCGCCTGCCGCTCTACCTCTCGCACATACGCCGGAAGATTCGCCGCACTCACCCGATCCGCGCGCGTAATCCGCGGAATAAAGGTCGGGTCCTGCAACTGCTCAGCGGTTGGCGCCGAAAAATGAAAAGCACCCCACGAGGTCACCGGCTGAGCACCGCGCGAGGACGCACCCGCGGCAATAGCCGAGGTGACCGGGTGCGCGGGGGTGCCGGTCTGGGCGGTAATACCCGCGCCGGTGGCAGGACTGAGCAGAACGTACATTCTTCCATTATCGAGGATGTGTCGGTAGAACGGGTGGTGCGTGGTTATCACCAGAATGTACGAGTGGTTTGTCATAAAAGCGCCGGATGCGTGCGTTTTGTTCGTTTGAGGTGCGTGCATCGTGGATATTTCGGGGTGCGCGAGGAGTTATCCACAGAACGCTCATTCTCATAAAAATTCGGGGCGGGCGCAATGCTCTCCTAGAGCCATGAACCCCTCCAACAATCCCGCCGAGCACGCAGTCAGCCACACCGCAAACCCTAACGGCTACCCGACCCGCACTGCGCAGAGCCCAACCGCGCAGAGCCCAACCGCGTATGCGCCGGACACCCGCGCGCACTCGTTGCCCGCTCTGCTCATTCCCGAAGACTATCGCGCCCGCGCCGTTGCCCTGCACGCCCGCGAACTGATTCTGCGCTCGCCGCAGATGAGCACTATCGCCCTGGGTGGTTTTAGTGGCGGATTCGGTGGTGAGCTTAGCGGCGGATTTAGTGCCGGGGTCGAAAAGACGGTCGAGAAGGCAGGGGAGCGGCCGCCCGCAGAGGGCGTGGTTGCCGCGGGCAGTGCAAACGCTGCGAGTGCCGCGGGCGGTGGGCTACTCCAAGAATCCCAGCCCCTCCGCGAGATTCTCGAAAACGCCGTGGACGAGGCAATCTGCTCCATCGACGGCGGACACCTGGGGAACACTCGGAGGAACGCCTGGGGGAACGCGAGCGCAGAAGGAACGGGCGCAGACGGAACTAATGTGACGAAGCCCCGAAAATTCCGTGTCAAAACTGCACCGCCCGCGCCCGCCTCCTGGAGCTACCCCAGCGTGGAATACGTGCCCGTCAACCGGCAGACCGCGCTGCGCTACCTCGCCGCGGAACTCTACGGCCTCGGCGCCCTCGATCTGCTCCTCGATGAGGGGCAACGCGCCGGAACCATCACCGACATCTACGTGAATTCGCCCTGCGATATCTGGGTAGGCATCAACGGAACCACCCGCCCCGCGGCGCTGAGCCTCGGCAATGAGCGGCGCGTGCGTGACCTTGCCGAGCGGCTCATCCGCAGGCACGGCGGGCAGCTGGATGCCGCGCATCCGGCGGCTGACATTAGCGACGAGCACGGCAGGCGCATCCACGCGATTATCCCGCCGCTGAGCGAACGCACCCGGCTCTCCGTGCGCCTCCCCGCCCGCGAGCGCCCCACCCTGGCGCAGCTGCAGACGGCTGGGCTGTGCGATGAGGCGACCGCCGCCTACCTGCGCCGCATGATTGCCGAACGCCGCGGATTCCTCATTAGCGGCGGTACCGGCACCGGCAAAACCACCCTGCTCAACGCCCTGCTGGGGCTGTGCACGCCGCAGGAGCGCCTCATTCTGCTCGAAGACACCCCGGAACTCGCGCCGCAGCATGAGCAGGTTATTACCCTCAAAACCCGTGCCGCCAACTCCGAAGGTACCGGCGAAATCGGGCTGGGTGAGCTGATTGTGCAGGCGCTGCGCATGGGCCCGGATCGGCTCGTGGTCGGTGAGTGCCGCGGTGCGGAGGTGGTGCACCTGCTGACCGCCATGAACACCGGTCACCGCGGCGCCGGAACAACCCTGCACGCCAATAGTGCGCACGCGGTCCCCCTGCGTTTGTGCGCCCTGGGTGCGCTCGCCGGACTGGATAGTAGAACGGTCGCTCTACATACGGCGACAGCTTTTGAACGCATTATCCATCTGGAACACCGGGACGGACGCCGCCGCATCGAAGGCATCTACAGCCTGCACCCCGCAGTTGAGGGGAGCGAAGAGTACCTGCAGGTCAGGCGTATTTCTGTGGGCTCCGAAGTTGGGTACTAGCCCCCGAAATGGGGGAAGCAGAAAACGTGAAAGGAGGAACCATGAAAAGGGAAGAAACGAGTCGAGGAAGCCTTCGCGAACGCTGGGCTGAGCACCTCGCCGGAGCAGCCAGCGCCGAGGAAATGCGCATGTGGCCGCTCATGCTACGCACCCTCGCCCTGAACCTGCGCGCCGGCATTCCCCTGCAGGAAGCGGTGCACGCCGACCCTGGCACCGGGCAGTTTGCACAGTTCGGGCAAAACGAACCGGTGCCGGATGCGGGGAAAATGCACGCGAAGAAAATAACAGCCCGGAAAAGCGCTGGGAAAAGCGCCCAAGCTCGACGGGCACGAGGCTTCTCGCCCCTTTCCGAAGAGTACGGTCAGAAACGATGCGCCGAAGATATTCGCCGCTTCACACAGGCTCTCGCCACGGTTACCTCCTGGGGTGTACCCGCGCACCTCGCCTGCGCGCAACTGCTCGAAAGCAGCACCCGGATGCGCCCGCACAGCCGCGAGCGCCTGCACGACCTGCAGCTGAGCCTGCGGATGAGTGAGAGCGCCGGCGCGCCGCTCGCCACGAGCCTGGAACGCGCCGCAGAACACGCCGAAGAACGCATCGACGCGCTCCTGGGGCGGCAGAGCGCCCTTGCCGCGCCGCGTGCCACTGGCAGGATTCTCTCCTGGCTGCCGCTACTCGGCCTGGGGTTGGGTGTGCTCATGGGAAGTGACCCCGTGGGCGTGCTGACCGGCTCCATCCTCGGGGCGCTTACCGGTTTGTTCGGGCTGGGGCTCGCCTTCGCCGGGCGCCGCTGGACCGCCGCGCTCGTGCATCGGGCGGAGGTGGAGAGCACACGAGCTGGGCATACAGGAGGCGAGCAGGCCTTGAATGCACCGACTGTTGATACCGCCCTCGTGCTGGAACTACTCGCCGCGCAGTTGAGAGCCGGGCTTGCACCGCTCGCCGCCTTGGGTACCCTCTCTGAGGCGCTCAACAGCCGAGCGTTGCATACGGTCTGCCAGCGCCTACAGATGGGCAGTAGCTGGGGGAGCGCCTGGTCGGGCTCCGCTGCGGGAACCTTCGGTGAGCTGCGGGACGCGCTCGCTCCCGCCTACACGGGTGGCGCACCCAGCACTGCGCTGCTGCTCTCCCTTGCCGATGCGCACCGCCTCAGCGAGCGCCGCGCGGCAGAACGCGCCGCCGGAAAGCTCTCCGTAGCGCTCGTGGTACCCCTCGGGCTGTGCTCGCTGCCCGCCTTTATCTGCTTGGGTATTGTGCCCATCATCATTTCGCTACTACCCACGCTGACCGGCTAAAGAACCATGCGCATAAGCGCTGTTGACCAGCTGAAATGCCGAAAAGTTTAGACCCTCGCCCATCTGCAGCGAACGCGGATGAGCACCCACCCCGCCCCGAATGAACGGGGCACAACGAAAGGAAAACCAATGACGAACACCCTCTGCGAAGCAATCCGCCACGACCTGCACCCCGTCGGCGCTCCGGTAAACGCCCCGGCCGGTGCTCCGAGCGAAATTCAGCCCGCCGCGCTCGGTGCCGTGCAGGGCGCTGAAACGCAGACCATTCTGGGCCCCGTGCCGCTGTCCGTTGCCATCGCAACCACCATGAAGCAGCTGCGCGAAGAATGCCCCGAACTCTTTACTGATGCTGAGCTTTCCGCCGGCGCTGAGCAGAAGCATGCCGGCCCCAGGATTGACCCTAACGAAATGGAGATTGATATGAACACGGACCGTCTGAACCCCGACCAGGCGCTGACCATTGCCCGCGCGCTCGCCGAGGGCTGCACCCTGGACGAATGCGGCGCTACCTGCCGCAGCCTGGGTGAGCACGCGCCCGGCTGCACCGAATATGTACCCGCTGAGGGGCACGAAAAGGCGCTCGAAGACTACGCCCCCGCGGGTGACCCGGAGGAAGGCGCCTCCACCGCGGAGTACGGCATTGTGATGCTCGCGGCGGTCGGTTTCGCGGGTCTGCTGGTGCTGATTCTCAAGTCGGATGAGGTGCGTTCCATGCTCCTGGATATTGTGCGTAACGCCCTGTCGATTGCGGGCAATACGGGGCTGCTCTAGAACCTTTGGTGAACCCGCGTAGGGTTTGCTTCTAGGTATTGGAAGTCCTGGAAAATCAAGTCAGAAAGGAGGAATAAAGAATGAATGCTCATGTGAATTTGGGTGCTTTGCGGTGCGCTCGTCTCGCAGGAAAAGTCGGGGCGGAACCGGCACCCTCAACCCCGCACAAGAGCCCAGCAGAAGAGGGTGTGATTACCGCCGAGTTTGCGGTCGCCCTACCCGCCGTGACGGTGGTGCTCGCCCTCTGCCTGGGTGCCGCCTCTACGGGGGTTGCGCAGCTGAAAGTGGAGGAGTCCGCGCGAACGGCCGCACGAGCCGCCGCCCGCGGGGATTCCGAGGCGCAGATTCGCTCCGCCGTCAGCCGCATCGACCCGGTGCAGAGCGTGCAGATTTCTGTTTCTCCTGATGCTGTCGCTTCTGATGGTGCGGTCGCCGCGGATGCGGGGCGTGCCCGGGAAGTGCACGTGCGGGTGAGTCGCCTCGCCCCCGGCGTAATCGGCTCGGCAACCGGCTGGGTGCTGCGGGCGGACGCTCACGCCCGCGTTGAAGGCGGCGGCGAAAACGATGCTGAAAACGGTGCGGGTCATGAGAGCGAGTAGAGCCGCTATGTGCCCCGACCCGAAAACAGCCTCCGAGAATCAACGCCCCGAAGAGGGTAGCGGCACCGTCCTCGCCCTCACCATTATTGCCGCGCTACTGGTGGTGACCGTGGTGATTGCCGGGCTGATCGGGGCGGTGTCCGCGAACCGCAGGGCGTCCGCAGCCGCCGATTTGAGCGCCCTCGCGGCAGCGGACGCCTACCGCGGGCTCACTGAGGGCGACCCGTGCGCGGTCGCGGCGGATCTTGCCGCCCGCCACGGTGCGCACCTGGAATCCTGTACGTTTCCGGATCGACCTGAAACGGTGGAGGTGACGGTCGCCGTCCCCGTCGCAGGGCCCATGGGGATACTGGGCCCGGCGAGGGTGCGTGCCCGCGCCGGGGCTGAACACCCTGAAGAAGAGTACGCCGAAGAAGAGCACGCCGCGGCGGGCAATGCGGAGGAGCTGAACCCCGATGAGGTCGCCGAGCTGGAGGAGGAACTGGGGGTCGAGCAGGACTCGGTATCCGATCCTCCCGAGCCGGAAAGCCCAGCCGAGCTAGAAAAACCCGCCGACTAGGCTATTTGCGCTCGCCGGGAGTTGTCATCCCAGTGCGTTCTATGCCTCCGCCATGCTCCGCAGCATTGCCTGCAGTAGCGCCCGCGCGCCGTGCTTGCTGAGCGGCTCGTTGCGGTTGCCGCATTTGGGTGAGTGCACGCAGGAGGGGCAACCGTTGTCGCATCCGCAGCTTTCGATGGCTTCGAGGGTGGCGCCCAACCACTGCGTAACCGCGTTGAAGCCGCGCTCGCTAATGCCCGCGCCGCCGGGGGCGGCGTCGTAGACGAAAATGGTGGGCCTTCCGGTGTCCACATGAAGCAGTGTGGAGAGCCCGCCCAAGTCCCAGCGGTCGCTGGTGGCGATGAGCGGCAGCAGTCCGATGGCGGCGTGCTCGGCGGCGTGCAGGGTGCCGGGGCCGTCCTCTTCGGTTACGCCCGCGCCGAATAGGTAGCTGGGCTCGAAGGTGAACCAGACCGCCTCGGTCATGAGCACTTCGGGTGGCATGGGTTGCGCCTCTTCGCCCAGGTATTCGCCGCCGTAGACGGAGAATCGCCGGTAGCCGGTGACCTGGTCGGTGACCTGAACCTGCCCGCGGTGCATGGTGAGCGGGGCGAGTTGCTGCGCGTCGGTTTCGGGTGCAGACTCTCCGGGAGCAGGCTCGCCAGGAATAGCAGCTCCAGCTGGCGCACTGTAACTGACCCGCGCACGCTCCACCAGAATACGCACCTCCGTGCTCTCAACGGCGCGCGTGTAGTAGTCCGGGTAGACGCGGCTGAGCAGAATCACGCGCTCGCCCTCGCTGAGGGACTCGACCACGTACTGCGCGTTCTGGTGAATGTAGATCGCGCCCGGGTGCCCCTGGCTCATGGCGTGCGCGGCGTCCATGGTGCCAACCAGGGTGCCGTCTTCGGCGTCGATGAGCTGGTAGGGTCCACCGCCGGTGCCGCGGATATCGACCAGGTCGGCGGCTGATTCGGCATGCGTCCAGTACCAGCCGTCCGGGCGGCGACGCAGGTACCCCTGCTGCACCAGCCGATCCAGCAGCGCGGCGGTATGCGGCCCGAAGAGGCTCAGTTCTTCGGCGCGGATGGGTGCCTCCTGCGCGGCGGCGCACAGCTGCGGTGAGAGAACGTACGGGTTTGTCGGGTCGAAAACGGTCGCCTCAACCTCCTGCCCGAAAATCGCCTCCGGGTGGTGCACCAGGTAGGTGTCGAGCGGGTTGTCGTCGGCAATGAGCACGGCGAGCGCGTCCTGACCGCTTCGACCCGCGCGGCCCACGCGCTGCATGAAGGAGGCACGGGTACCCGGCCAACCCGCCACGAGTACGGCGTCCAGCCCGGAGATGTCGATGCCCAGTTCCAGTGCGGAGGTGCTCGCCAGGCCGAGCAGTTCGCCGTTGCGGAGTTTGCGTTCGAGTTCGCGGCGCTCTTCGGGGGTGTACCCGGCGCGGTATGCGGCGACGCGGTGGGAGAGACCCGCCTCCACCTCGTCGAGGTAGCGTTGGGTTTTCTGAGAGAGGATTTCTACGCTGCGGCGCGAACCGGCGAAAACCAGGGAGCGGGTGCGGGAAAGCACCAGGTCGGTGAGCATTTGCGCGCCCTGCTCCACGGGGGAGACACGGCGCGGCGCCTCCTGCTCAGCCTTCGACTGGACCGCCTGCTGCTGGGTGCTGCGGGCGCCCTTGGCGAGCTGATCGTGCGCCTTGGGCGGCATGAATTCGGGCTCCCAGAGCGCGACGGTGGTTTCACCGCGTGCGGAGGTGGACTCGGTAACGGCGGTGACCGCCTGCTGCGGCACGCCGATGAGCTTGGAGAAAGACTCGACCGGGTTGGAGCTGGTTGCGGAGGCGCCGTAGAACACGGGCACGGTGCGGTAGAGCGCGCAGACGCGGCGCAGGCGGCGCAGCAGGTTGGCGATGTGTGCACCGAAAACGCCGCGGTAGCTGTGTGCCTCGTCGAGCACCACGTAGCGCAGCCCGCGCAGGAAGGATGCCCACTGCCGGTGGTTGCTCAGAATCGAGTAGTTGAGCATGTCCGGGGTGGTGAGGATGAAGTTGGCGTGCTCGCGGATCCAGCGGCGCTCACCGGTCGGGGTGTCGCCGTCGTAGCTTGCCGCGTGCAGTCCGGGCAGGTTGTAGGAGGTGAGGGCGGTGAGCTGGTCGGCGGAGAGTGCTTTCGCAGGGGAAATGTAGAGAACGTTCGCTCTATTATTGAGGTTTTCCACCCCGGAATACGCGGAAGTTAAGCTCACCGGCTCGCCGCAGGATGCGCGGTAGATAGCGTCCAGGGTGGGCATGAGGTAGCTCAGGGTCTTGCCGGAGGCGGTACCCGTCGCCACAATCACGTGCCCGCCGCTGCCGGTGCTCTTCACTGATGCCTCAGCGTACTCAGCTCCGATGCGCCCCGCCTGCCAGCCGTAGCGTGCCGCGCTCGCCGCCAGTGCCGCGTCAAGACCCGCGTGGGCGGCATTTGCCGCCTGCACCTGGTGGGCGTAGGGTTCGGCAATACCGAGCGATTCAAAGGCCTCCACCACGCGCGGATGCAGCCACTGCGGCCACGGCGCGTAGCTCGCCTCCCTAGCGGGAACGGTGTGAATATGGGTCACCTGCTCGGGTAGGGTTCCGGTGCGTTCCGCCTCCGGAAGCAGGGATGCCAGTACCTGCTGTGCGCTCGCGGGCAGTTCGCGGTAGCGCAGTATTTTGGGGCGCGCCGCAGACTGCCCCTGCTCGGACTGAGGGGTGGAGCGTTGCTCGGGGCGCTGGTTGGGGTTCTGCGAGGAGGTGCTGTGCGGCATGGGTTCCATTGTAGAGTGGCGGGCTAAAACCCGACTTGCCGCCGGTCATGCGCCGCGCTCAATCCGCGCCCTGAACCTTCGCGGGCGCGCACCCTGAACTTGCCCCAACCTCGCCTCCGAACCCGCCCCAGCACCGCTCCTGGACCGCCGACCCCGTAGTCAGCGCGCACATATCAAAAAATCTGCATGCTTTAGGCGTATATGACGATAAAATAGTTTCGTGGCTCAAAATAAGATTATTCTGTATTACCAGTTCGCCCCCATCGCCGACCCGCAGGCGGTCATGCTCTGGCAGCGTGCCCTCTGCGAGAAGCTCGGCCTGCGCGGGCGCATCCTCATTTCCAAGCACGGCATTAACGGCACCCTCGGCGGCGAAATCAACGCAGTCAAGGCGTACACCAAGGAAACCCGCAAGTACCCCGGCTTCAAGAACATGGAGTTCAAGTGGTCCGAGGGTGGCGCGGAGGACTTCCCCCGCCTGTCCGTGAAGGCACGCGACGAGATTGTGGCTTTCGGCGCTCCCGACGAGCTGCAGGTGGACGAGAACGGCGTCGTTGGCGGCGGCGTGCACCTGAAGCCTGAAGAGGTCAACAAGCTTGTTGAAGAGCGCGGCGACGAAGTGGTCTTCTTCGACGGCCGTAACGCGTTCGAGGCGAAGATCGGCAAGTTCAAGAACGCTATCGTTCCCGACGTGCGCACCACCCACGACTTCATCCGCGAGATTGAGTCCGGCAAGTACGATCACATTAAGGACAAGCCGGTCGTCACCTACTGCACCGGCGGTATTCGCTGCGAGATTCTCTCCGCGCTCATGAAGAACCGCGGTTTCAAGGAGATCTACCAGATTGACGGCGGTATCGTGCGCTACGGCGAGAAGTACGGCGATAAGGAACTGTGGGAAGGCTCGCTCTACGTCTTCGACAAGCGCATGCACATGGAGTTCACCCCGGACACCGTCACCATCGGCAAGTGCGAACAGTGCGGCGCCCCCTCGAACAAGTTCGAGAACTGCTCCAACGATTCCTGCCGCGAGCTGGTTCTGCTTTGCCCCGAGTGCGCAGCTGATGACGCGAAGCGCCACTGCGTGCCCGAGTGCTCGGTGGACCGCGAAGCAGCTGAGGCGAACGCCTAATGGCAGCCGCTAAGGGCGGTGCGGTTCAGATTTCTGAACCTCGCATTGAGGAGCACCCGGCGATGGTCGTTGCCGGCGTTTCGCAGGTGTTCCCCCTGGATGGCGACTTCTCCTCGCTGTGGGATGAGCTGAATCAGAAGGCGTCCCCGGCGATGCTGGATGTTCTGAAGGTGACCCAGTACCTGGGTGTGTGCACTCAGCCGAACCCGAAGGGTCAGGTCCGCTACACAGCGGGCTTCCTGGTGTCGGAGCCGGCGAGCGCGGCGAAGCTTGGTCTGGGCGTGCTTGAGTTGCCTGCGAGTACCTACGCGGTGGTTGAGGTGACCGGCCCGATTTCGGAGTCCATTCCGGCTGGCTTTGCGAGCTTTGAGGAGGCGTTCTTCGCGAAGAATCCGCAGTACCGCCCGGTGGGTGGCCTTGAGGTGTACGGTCGCGGCGATATGCAGGCGGCTGATTACCGTATGGAGCTGTGGGTTCCGCTGGCGAAGCGTTCCTAATGTAGGTTGTCTCGGTAACTTTGGTTGCTGAGTGGAGAGCCCGGTGGTGCGATGTGTTCGTTCCGCCGGGCTTTTTTGTGCCCTTTTCGGCTGTATTTTGCGCCAGCATTTTGTGGCGGTATGTGTGCCTCGTGCGGGTGAGGCGTGCGGGCGGGTGAGGCGTGCAGGTGGTGTGTGCAGCGAAAGTTGGGGAGGGATGCTCTGTGCGTAATACCCTGAAACAAAATACTTGACATGTAAAGTAATTGGGTTTAGATTTAAAACACTAGCCCGGCACTACAAGAGCCCGAGCGCAACCCGCAAAGGAAAAACCATGAGCACCAACCTGAACAGCACCCCGCAGCTTGACGAGTCTATCCGCATCAGCCACCTCGAGCCCATGCGCGGCGACGAGAAGAAGCTCGGCTTCCTCTCCTTCGGCCACTGGGCTGAGGTCCCCGGCTCCCGCGTACCCTCCGCCGCAGAATCTCTGCACCAGGCAATCGACCTTGCCGTAGGTGCCGAAGACATCGGACTGGACGGCGCGTTCTTCCGCGTGCACCACTTCGACCAGCAGCAGGCAACCCCCTACCCGCTGCTCTCCGCAATCGCCGCCAAGACCGAACGCATCGAGCTGGGTACCGGCGTGATTGACATGCGCTACGAAAACCCGCTCTACATGGCTGAACTTGCCGCCATGGCAGACCTCATTGCGGCGGGCCGACTGCAGCTCGGTGTCTCCCGCGGCTCGCCCGAATCCGTTATCCGCGGCTTTGAGAGCTTCGGCTACTACCCGGCAGAAGGCGAAAACGAGAGCGATATGGCGCGCCGCCACCTCGATATTTTCCTCAAGGCAATTGAGGGTGAGGGCATGGCGCCCAGCGCTCGCGTGGCGGGCAAGTACGCCCCGATTCAGCCGCAGTCGCCGGGTCTGCGCGACCGCATCTGGTGGGGCGCGGGCACCGATAGCACCGCCGTGTGGACCGCGCAGAAGGGTCTGAACCTCATGTCCTCAACCCTGATGCTGGAAGATAAGGGTATTCCCTTCGATCAGCAGCAGGCGCAGCAGATTCGCCTCTTCCGCTCCGAGTGGGTGAAGGCGGGTAATTCGGGTGTTCCGCGTGTTTCGGTGTCCCGCTCGGTGTTGCCCGTTATCGACGAAACCTCGGCGCGCTACTTCGGTCGCCGCGCTTCGGAGGACTCGCAGGATTACACCGGCATTATTGACAACAGCTTCTCCCGTTTTGGTCGCAGCTACATTGGTGATCCGGCGGATATCGCCGAAGAGCTCGCTCGTGATGAGGCGGTTCAGGCGGCAGACACCGTGCTGCTGACGATCCCGAACCAGCTGGGTGTGGACTTCAATCTGAAGATGCTCGACGCAATCGTGAAGGAGATCAAGCCCGCGCTGACCACTAAGTAAAGCCCCTGAGGTGAAGATTCCGCAGAACCTTCTGCGCTAGCAGAGTTTCGCGCCAGCGTGCCGCCGTCGCTTCCGTGATGGGCGGTGGTCGCTGATGAGCGCGAACTCTGCCGCCTCCCGAGGGCAAGGGCGCGGAGCACGTGCGGCAGTCCGCGCAAGTGGACAATTGGTCAGTTATCACTGTATAGTCATCGTATGCTGACTATTGCTTCACACCTCGACGTTATGAACCGGCTCGGCCGCGCCATGGCCGACCCGACACGTTCCCGGATTCTGATGACCCTCCTCAGCGGCCCGAGCTATCCAGCCGTGCTCTCGCGCGAGCTGGAACTGACCCGCTCGAACGTGTCCAACCACCTGACCTGCCTGCGCGATTGCGGAATCGTCGTCGCCGAGCCCGAGGGCCGCCAGACGCGCTACGAGATCGCCGACCCGCACCTCGCCGCGGCACTGACGTCCCTGATTGACGTCACGCTCGCGGTGGACGAGGCCGCGCCGTGCATCGACTCGGAATGCTCGGTGTCGGGCTGCTGTGGAACGGCGGCGGGAGCATGAGCGAGACCCTGACCACCGCGCGCCGCGCGATGCTGCACCGGCGCGTCCGCTTCATCGTTGGCTTCACGATCACGTACAACGTAATCGAGGCAATCGTCGCAGTCTGGGCAGGCGTCCTCGCCTCGTCCGCGGCTCTCATTGGCTTCGGGCTCGACTCGGTTGTTGAGGTACTCTCGGCCGCGGCCGTCACCTGGCAGTTCACCCGCAAGGACCCTGAGCGGTGGGAAACGGTCACCGTCAAGGCCATCGGCATCGCGTTCTTCGCGCTGGCGGCCTACGTCTCAATCGACGCGGTGCTGGCCCTGGTCGGCCAGGAGGGCCCCGACCGCAGCCCGCTGGGTCTCGGTATCACCGCGCTGAGCCTGGTCGTCATGCCTCTGCTGGCGTGGATTGAGGTCCGCACCGGGCGGGAGCTGGGCTCCAAGAGCGTGATGGCCGACGCCAAGCAGCTCATCCTGTGCATCTATCTCTCCGGTGCGGTGTTCATCGGCCTCGTCCTCGACAGCCTGTTCGGCTGGTGGTGGGCTGACTCGGTCGCGGCGCTGGTCGTGGCGGTGCTCGCGGTGCGCGAAGGCCTGGAGGCCTGGCGCGGCGACGTCGAGTCGCCGTTCGAAGTGCTAGAGGACCTCGAAGACGAGGACGACTGACCCGTCACCCGACGATGAAGAGCCAGTGCTGCAACCCAGACATGCGCTACGAAAACCCGCTCTACATGGCTG